>JBJERA010000324.1:0-3779 GCA_051882035.1 Hominimerdicola sp. | reverse complement strand
TCATCCTTAACATCTTCATACTCAACATCGAAAGCAGAGCTGTCGCCGTAATACTTGTCAACTCTGGATTTGAACTCAGTATTCCAGCAATAGATATTGATTGTATTCTGAGATTCCTCGCTAGGTTCAGTTCCATGAAGTGTTGAAGTATCTACACGGTCAGCCTTTGTGCTGAAACCAGAAGCGGAAACAGAACCGTTATCGCCGTTTGAATTGTCTGAACCTGAATCAGAAGAACCTGTTGACTCGGTTGCAGAAGAATCCGACTTTGAATTAGAAGATGAACTGCTGTCGCTTGAATTACCGCATGAAGTCAGCATTGAACCTACCATGCAAAGGCTAAGTGTACCTGCTAAGAATCTCTTTAAATTTGTCATAATAATTTTCCTCCTTAAAACTTGCATTTATTGTTTTGAAAAATATCCGTATGTGATGTGTCGATGCGGATTAATTAATGCCTTATATTAAATAAGTTTTTTAACGGAGCCACCTTCAAGAATACGTCCGTTAATGGTTACTACTTCAGTGAAAGTAGTTTTGGGATTTTCAATTAATGAAATTAGTTTTTTTGCCGCCGTTGCACCGATTCGTGCAGTATCTTGCAAATAAGTAGTAAGCTTTGGCGAAAGCAGCTGGGAATAAGCAATTCCATCATATCCGATAACAGAAATATCATCCGGAACTTTCAGACCTAAGTCTTTGATTGCATTTAAACCGCCTATTGCCGAATAATCATCAGGCATAAAAATGCAGGTTGGTTTGTTGTCTTGCTGCAAAAGCTGTTTTGTAAGTTCATATGTTCTGTCAGGATTATGGTAATCACCCACAACCATTCTTTCAGGATAAACTGAAATATCCCTTTTCATACAAGCTTTGTAAAAGCCAGCCAAACGTCTTTCAGCAACCGCCGACTTATTACCCTGAATGTAAGCAATTTCAGTATGTCCTAAATCAGCTGCATACTCTACAAGCTGTTCCATGCCTTTTTCGTTATTTGACATTACCGCAGAACGGCAGTCAAAAATGTGGTCAATTGTAACAACCGGAATATCGCCGTTAACAACTTCAAAAACGTCATGAGAAGTAAAATCTGTACAAGCTATGATTACACCGTCAACATTACGATATTTGCAATGCTCATAAGTTGACATTTTACGTTCTCCGATATCTTTATTAATAAAGGTAATATCGTAGCCTGCCGATTCAGCTTCAATTTTAAAGCTGTTAAGAACCTTTGCAAAGAACTCATGAGTAAGACCGCTTCCTGCCTCGTCAAGGAACATAACTCCCAGATTATAGGTTCTGTTGGTTTTCAAAGCTCTTGCCTGAGAATTAGGGAAATATCCCATTTCCTTCGCAACTTTAAGAAGTCGCTCACGGGTAGCGTCACTTACATCTTTGTGACCGTTCAAAGCTTTGCTTACTGTTGCAACCGAAACGCCGCAGCGAACGGAAATGTCTTTTAAAGATACCATGAAATTTCCGCCTTTCTGTACTTGTTTAAACGTTTACGCAACGAAAAAAACTAAGCCGTTAAATTTTAAACGTTTCCGTTAATAAGAATATACAATAATTCCACACAAATTTCAAGTCTTTTTGCTGATTTTCTTGTTTGTTGTAATAAAATATGGATAGTTAGCTAAACTTTCAACATCTGCTTTGTGCATTTTAACAATGAAATAATATATGCTGTAACCACTTTGTAATCTTTCGGACGATAAAAGAGAGATTTATTAACGAAAACAGTTTTCTTATTTCATATGTTTAGTTGGAAATATTTGATTTTTTAGTTAGGCAACTGTGCAAACTACACACAAAAAATATTATATAATGATTACTATTGTCGAATTACCACTATTTTTGTTTAAAGAAAATCATTTTAATGCTGATTAATCGTTTTCGTTTATATTAGGCTGAAATATTCGGTTAATTTAAGTTAATATTAAAGTTAAACGTTTTCACAGTTAACTAAATTCCTATGTATTTATACAAATAGCACTCTGTAAAATTTGAGAAAACGTTTTATTTACAAACAATTTAAATACGGATTGTGCAAAATCACGATAAAAAATATTTGTTAAGAAACTCTGTTTCGTATATCTATTATATTAAAACAATATTAAAAGTATTCCGAAATCTGTTTTCGAAAAAAGGCGGTTTGTTGACTTTAATTTCGAAATATGTTATAGTAACCTTATATAAATGAATCGTTTTAGCCTTGAATACAAAAGATTATTGCAATTAATTGTGCATTTAAGCATATTTTTATTGCAGGTGAATTAAGAGGTTTGCTATGAAAAAGATAATACTGTTTATTTTGATTTTTCAGTCGCTGATTTTTTCTTCCTGTGGCAAATATGATACTGAAAAGCTTGATGATAACACTATGAAGGACGAAAGTGTTTCGTTGTCTGACTCTATTGTTTCTCAAACTGAAAGCAATATTGACGAAACCGAATCATACAAAAATGCTGCTGATTCTTCGGCGGTGGAGGTTGACGCTGAAATTGGGGAGAATAATTCACAGAATTTCGACCCTGTTCCTGTTAACGAAGATATTGAGGCAGCTGTACAAAAAAACAATCCCGAAGTTTTTCAATCGGAGACCTATTATAATTTTTCCTACAATAATTTTGATATGGTTTATTCTTCCGCAGAACTGGAAAAATGTTTTGATAAGCTTAATGAAATTTGCAGAAACGCTAATTTTTCCCTTGCATTTTCTTATCAAAATATTGAAAGCGGTGCATCGGTCAATTATAATTCTTATACGGAATATCTTACTTGCAGTACGATTAAGGCGCCTTATGTTAAGTCGCTGCTTGAAAATGGAATTGACCTTGACGATATAATTGTGAAGAATTCCAACTGGCCGGGTGATACCGACCCTACGGATATTGTTGCAAATATGGCGAACGGTACGGAGTTTACTGCCAAAGAACTTATTGAGTACGCTATTATAGATTCTGACAATACAGCATATATGCTTCTGCACGATACTTACGGCTACATGGATTTCAACAATATGCAGTATGAACTTGGAGCAAATTACATAATTGGTTCTGATTACATTTTTACTCATGCTTGTACCATAGGTATGCTTAAAAATTATATAGATATTTATAATTTTGGCAAAACCGACGAAAACGGCAAATGGCTGATTGAACTTATGAAAAATGCCTCATATAATACGCAGATTGGTCAGGCACTAGGCGGAAAATATGATGTCGCACAGAAATATGGTGCCGATTCCAATGAAAACGCTTTTAATGACTGTGCAATTTGTTATGCTGATTCGCCTTTTGTGCTGTGTATTTTTACAATTCAGCCGCCTGACGACCCTGATAGCTGTGATATTTTCAAGGAGCTTGCGGTGGTTTTTGACGAAATCAACACACTGATTTATAATGCGGAATAACAAAAAATCGGACGAACAATAAATTTTGTTCGTCCGATAATTTTTTTACAGAAGTCTTTTAATAGTCGTAATGTTATTATATATTGAAAAAGAGGCTACATTGGAAATTACAATTCCCGTATAAGAATTTTCCGCATGAACCATTTTTCCGTTTCCTATGTAAATTGCAACGTGATAAATGCTTGAATATGACGAACCTCCGAAGAAAATAAGATCGCCTTCCTGCATATTGGAATAAGAAACGGTAGTTCCGTAATAAGCCTGAGCAGAGGCCTGATGAGGAAGATTGATTCCTACCTGCTGATAGGAAAGCATAACAAGTCCCGAACAGTCGGTTGCGCCAAAGCTTGAACCTCCCCAT
>JBJERA010000323.1:0-3810 GCA_051882035.1 Hominimerdicola sp. | reverse complement strand
ACAATTATGATTCCCATAAATACCAACTTTTTTACTGATTTAAATGAGTTAAGCCACCTAAAAAAACGCAGTTTTCTAGAATATTTTCCAATCAGTCTGTCCGGAGTAACAGTTGTTTCATCTGTGACGCTATTTGCATCGCCCTTTGTAATAAAGCTGCCATCATCATTGATAGACACAATTCTATGTGTATTCGGCATTCCGTAAATGGATTCGTCTTCAGAATAAAATGTAATGATATCGCCTTCTTTGAGCTCATCACATGGAATCTTTTCCACAAGAATATAATCTCCCGCATAAATAGTAGGTGTCATACTGTCTGATATAACTTTAAGAATACTTTTGCCGAAAAGGTTGGCAACTCTGCCCTTCATATTGGTTATCATAATATAACAGACAAGTAAAATACAAAGGAAAAACAGAACATTACAAATAATAGATATAATTTTTTTCAAAATACCTTTTTTTGATTTCATATTATCAGCGTGACCTTCTGTTATCCCATTTATCTGCAATATTACGAATCTTTATACGCATATGCCTGAATATATTATGAGAGTAGCTGTCATATTTATTTTCAAGCGCTCTCTTCTCAGAGCGTTCAAGACGGAGCTGTGCCTGCTCTTCCTCATATAATTTTTGACAGCGCTCCTCGATTACTCTGATACCAAGTTCCACCTGGCTAAGAGGCTTTTCTTTTATAATGCCCAATCTTTTACAGAGCTTTATGAGGTTTCTCTTAATCACTGCACCAGCATCTTTGGAGTATTCCAAATAAATCTGATCAAACGGCTTCTGCTCGATCAGCTGACGCTCTCTTCTGAGACGAACTGCACGTTCAGTATCTGCCTTTTCACGTTCAAGACGCTCAGCCTTCTCTGCTTCTCTGCGTTTACGCTGTTCCTCTTCTTCTCTTGCAAGCCGTGCTTTTTCCCTCTCTGAAAGCTCTGCGGCTGCCTTGCGGATTTTTTCCTGTTCTTCAGCCTCAGCCTTTGCTGCGGCCTCCATTTCAAGCCGTTCTTTCTCCAAGCGTTCCTGCTCTCGCTTCTCGGCTTCCTCTTTCTCCTGTCTCTCTCTTTCTTCCTGCTCTCGTTTCTGCTTCTCCAACATTTCCTGAAGCTGACGCTGTTTCTCTTCACGCTCACGCTCTTCTCGCTCCATACGTTCTTTTTCTGCCTGAACAGCTGCAAGACGCTCCTGCTCCTGACGCTTGCGCTCCTCTTCTTGCAGACGACGAAGTTTCTCTTCCTCGATACGTTCCGCTTCAATGCGTTTTTGCTCTTCCTCTTTCAGGAAAGCTTCCTCTATTTCAATAATTTTATCAAATTCAGCTAAGATTTCATTTGCATCTTCTGGAAGAATTCTTGACGGTGAATATTCATTCAGCTCTTTCTCCTCAGAATTTACACCAACTGGCAAGTCATAATCATTTTGACCCGTTTTATCAAATTTTCTTATTACCTTAGGAGAAATAGGTTTATTTTTCTTTGTTTTAAGCTCCTCTGCGCTCTGTTCTCGGTCGGAGTGAAAGCGCATAAGCATAAATCCAAGGGCAACGATATTATACATATCCTGCATATACAAGTCATCCGGCTTCTGTGCAGTATCCGAAACTGTAAGTTCATAGCCCACCTTGTCATAGCTTTCAATAAACTGCCAAAGTGTAAGACATGCTTTCAAGTCAACGTTTTTCATAATTGCGTTTGTTCGCATAACAGGCGGACGAATATAAGCACTGCCCATTTTCATGCAAAAATTTGAACCCTTGTAGCTTTCAATGGTTTTTTTGATTTTCTCAATTCTGTCCCATGTAGTAGCTCCGCTGTCGTCTACCGTTTCAAGGCTGTCAATGCTTTCAAGCTTCAAGCTGATATTCATTCGATTACCGCTCTCACCAACCTGAGAAGTATATTCAAGCGTTGATACAGCCTCGTCGTTTCTCACTTCTTTTAGTTTATCATAACGTCTGTTTATGAAAACATAAAGCTTATCCACTAATGTGTTAACAAACTTATTTTCATAGGTCATCATGCTCTCTTCTTTGTAAACATTGAGAACCTTTGAGGGCGTTACTTTGCCTGTCTTCGGATCATAATCCTGAATAAGATTGGTGTGCTGCGCCAGATGCTTTACTGACTCAACTGTAATCTTTCGTGAAAGAGCAATGGGAACCACGTTCTCTACATCCTCAATCGTCATTCTTGGATTGCGTATCACATTGTCAAGATGGATCAGTCCATTTTCAATAGCCTCTACCCAAGAAATATCTACTGCCTTTTCCATGACTTTATGGTTTAATGAAAAGACATTGTGTCCGGAAAGTATAAGAGAGTACAGCGAATTATACAGTTCATCGCCATCGAATGTACCCATCATATTGCTGAATTTGGTATACCAGATGCTGTATGCTTCGCTCATCGTTTTTCCCTTTCCACAGCATGGCTATATAACTAAAAAGCCAATAAGCTGTTATTTTATTTAATATAGTTTCTGCAATCTTTCAAGATATGCAATAGATTCCTTCATGCTGTTCTTGCCAAACAGCTTTTGGAGATATGTACACAGTTCTTTAAGCTCATCACGAAGCATTGAAAGGTTAAGAGCCTCGAACTTTCTGAAAATCTTTGTCGCCAGTACATAGTCAATTCCATCAAGCTCCTCACCGCCGCAAGCCACATAAACAGGAACAAATAGATTCATCTGTTTGAGAATACGGTTACCAAAAGCAACTCTCAGCTTTTCGATAACCCAAAGGTCCAGATGCTGAATTTTTTTGAGATTCTCCTGAGAAATCGGATACTCATCAAATGCCTGTTTAAACAGAGCATCAAGATGATCAAAGCCAAGGTTCATAGGAGGTGTATCAGGTGCCTCAAATGCCACGCCCTTAGAATCAAGGTTAATAGGCTGTGCACGGTCATAAACCTTATCTGAAATTGCAAAAGTGGAGTCGTCATTATTTGCAGTACCGATATACCAGATATTTTGAGGAATACGAAGCTTTCCTTTATCCAGGTTTACAGGGTCAGTGCTCCACGCATTTGGCACAAGGTCAAGCTTCCATTCGTCTGCATTTGGCATTTCAAGAATTGAAAGCATTTCTGCAAAGTAATACTCAATTCGTGCAATGTTCATTTCGTCCAATAGAATAAAATTTACATCATTATTGTAACTTGATGAATAGATACGTCTGAGCACTTCTGTTTCATTGAAGTTCTTTGTAAATTCATTGAAGAATCCGAAAAGCTCAGTTCTGTCACGCCATGAAGGCTGAACCGAAGCAATAGTGGTATCTTGCTGCAAAAACTTACCAAAAGAATAAGGCAAGGAAGTTTTACCTGTACCGGAAATACCCTGGAGAATAATAAGCTTTGTAGAAGCCATACCTGCAATAAAAAGACGTATTGTTTTGATATCATAATAAAGATGCATTCGTGAGCAAGCGAAGTTTCGATAGCTTTCGCAAAGCTGACGAAGTGTAATAGAATTATCATAGGCAGGCGGTGTGTAGTTCTTGTAGAAATTGTCCACCTCAATAAGCTTTGAGAAACGGCAGTCCGTAGTCTGCACAATGCCATCTTCATCAACCACAGGTGCATCGTTTGCAGCCGACTGTTCTGCATTTTCTCCAATATTATAGACACCTCCGCCTTCAAGCAAAGGTGAGCTGCCTGCCGGCAGACCCATCTGGGATACTTTCATTGCAATAATTTCGTCCTTTTCCTTTGACATTTTCATAACCTTGCGCTGAAGGTTTGCTACTTCTTCCAGCAAATCCTCATTGCTCACTATTGAATGACGGAAACGAAT
>JBJERA010000322.1:0-3837 GCA_051882035.1 Hominimerdicola sp. | reverse complement strand
TTTCCAATTTACAAACCCTTTTACGTCGATTTTAGCTTGTGAAGACAGGTTCTTATAATCTGACTGAAACTGATACCGAAATATATTACTGAGCAGGTAAATAATATCATGTTTGTGAAGAAATAAGCGGTGTTTTAATAAACATACAAGTCAGAAGTTGCAGCAGAGCCAACTGCAACTCAATTAATATAAGGTGATTTATCAATTTTGAGGTATTTTATGAATAAAGAGCATACTGTTATTACTTATTCCACAAGTCAGATTGCTGAAATAACAGGGCTGCACCCAAATACAGTAAGAATGTATGAGGAGTGGGGGCTTATTTCAAAGCCAGAACGAAAAGCAAACGGCTATCGCATTTATACCGATATTCATATCAAACAGTTTCAGTTAGCAAGAAAGGCTCTTCAGATTGAAGTGCTGCAAGCAGGACTTCGCAAACGGATAATTGACGTTATAATGCTGTCGGCACAGTATCGTTTTGATGAAGCGATAGAGCTTACAGAAGAATATATCCGTATAGCAGAGCAGGAAAAAGAAAATGCAAAGGAAGCCGTCGAAATCTGCGAAACGCTTTATCTGCAGCAACCGCAAAATGACGATATTGTTTATAAGAGGTCCCAGGCGGCAAAGGAACTTGGACTTACGATAGATACAATCCGTAACTGGGAAATGAATGGCTTGCTTACAGTAAAACGGAAGCAGAACGGCTATCGGGTGTATGATTCAAAGGACATGAATCGTCTGAAGATTATCCGGTCGCTCAGGTGTGCAAATTATTCGTTATCGGCTATTCTTAGAATGCTTAAAAAGCTCGACAGCGGAACGGATAAGAATGATGTCCTTGAAATACTGAATACTCCGGAAGATGATGAGGATATTATTTCTGCCTGCGACAAGCTGATAGAATCTCTTGAAAATGCGATAAAGAACGCCTGTGAAGTAATCTCGATTATTACAGAAATAAAACAAATGAAAAAATAAACCCTCCATTATACCACCAGACTTTTATTTGGTGGTATAATTCGTTTATCACGATTAAGGAGGAAAGAATATGAATGTAATAGTCGTTGATAACCTTACAAAAAAATACGGCAGTTTTACCGCCGTAGACAATCTGAGTTTTCAGGTAAGGAAAGGGGAGGTTTTCGGTTTACTCGGAGCAAACGGTGCAGGAAAAAGCACCACTATCGAATGTATTTTAGGTACAAAAACAGCAGATATCGGAACAGTTACCATTTTCGGAAGTGACCCGAAAAAGGACAGAAAGACTCTGTTTCAGAAGATAGGCGTGCAGTTTCAGCAGTGTGACTATCAGCCCGAAATCAGGGTGTCCGAGCTGTGCGAGGAAACAGCCTGCCTTTACAAAAATCCTACCGACTGGAAAGAGCTTTGCAACCGTTTTGGAATAGGCGACAAGCTTAATTCTGCTGTAAAATCCCTATCAGGCGGCGAAAGACAGCGGCTGTTTATCGTCCTTGCCCTTATTCCCGACCCACAGCTTGTATTCCTTGATGAGCTTACAACAGGGCTGGACGCTAAGGCACGAAGAAGTGTATGGAAAATCCTGTCCGAGCTTAAAAGCAAGGGGTTGACTATTCTGCTGACCTCCCATTTTATGGACGAGATGGAAACTCTTTGCGATGAGATTTGTATTTTAAGGGAAGGAAAATCCGTTTTCCAGGGAACTGTTGAACAAGCAAAGAAAGCAAGCGGATATGAAAAATTCGAGGACGCATATCTTGCGCTTTCCGGTGAGGAGGCAGAAGAATGAAATCATTTGCTGTATTATTTAAAAACGAGTTTAAGCTTAATATCCGAAATATGAATATGGTGATATTTGCGGTAATTATGCCGATTGTTGTTCTGATAATTCTCGGTTTAATCTACGGGACAAAGCCTGCCGCAGAGGGGACAGAGTACACTTTTATAGAGCAATCCTTCGGAGCATTATGCACAATAAGTATATGCGCCGGTGGTCTAATGGGACTGCCCCTTGTGGTTGCGGATTACAGGGAGCGCAAAATACTAAAGCGTTTTCAGGTCACACCTGTAAGCCCCTTGACGCTGCTTCTTGTGGAGCTTTCGATTTATGTCGTGTACTGTATCATTTCTATGATTACGCTTTTTCCTGCGGCAATGCTGATATGGAATGTAAGAATGAAAGGTTCGCTTATCGCATTTCTTGGCAGTTGGCTATTAACAATGATATCTACATTAAGTATCGGAATGCTGGTAGGCGGCGTTGCCAAAAACTCAAAGAGCGCAAGCGTTATCGCATCTGTTTTATATTTCCCGATGCTTGTTTTTTCAGGCACAACGATTCCCTTCGAGATTATGCCGCCGGTTATACAGAAAATAGTGAGCGTATTTCCGTTAACGCAGGGCATAGAACTTATGAAGTCGGCTTTTCTTGGCTTACCAATAGAAAATGTGTGGCCGCCTGTTGCGGTTATGGTGGCAGTTACGGTTATCTGCACCGGGATTGCAGTGATGTTTTTTAAGTGGGAATGAAAATGCCATTATAAAAATGGACAATAGTGTTTTGATTTTGTCCTTGACTATTTTTAAAAAAAGTGATAGACTATGATTTACATCAAAAACGTCAGAGAACAGGAGGAAATACTATGGAATCTATAAAAATTAGAGGTCTTAAACAGAACAATCTGAAAAACATTTCCCTTGACATTCCTAAGAACAAGATTGTTGTTTTTACAGGAGTTTCAGGCTCAGGCAAGTCCAGTATCGTCTTTGATACTATTGCGGCAGAAAGCCAGCGTCAGATGAACGAAACCTATAGCTCCTGGGTAAGAGGAAGACTTCCGAAATACGAAAAGCCAAACACAGAATTTATAGACAATCTCAACCCCTCGGTAATAATTGACCAGACCCGTCTTGGTGGGAATGCACGCTCAACTGTCGGCACCATAAGCGATATGTATTCCCTGCTTCGTCTGATGTTTTCAAGAATTGGTACGCCGTCGATAGGTCCTGCCTCCTATTTTTCTTTCAATAATCCTAACGGTATGTGCCAAACCTGCGCAGGTATCGGAAAGATAATGGATTTCGACATGAACAACCTTATCGATGCAGATAGAACCTACGATGAGGGCTGTTTTAATCTGCCAGCTTTCGGAAAGGGCAACTATTACTGGAAGGTTTATCGTCGTCCCGAATATTTCAGGACAGACGTTCCCTGGAAGGATTTGTCCGAAGAAGAACAGAACATTCTTTTATACGGCAGCCGTACAAAAGGCGGCGAAAGGCTTGATAAAAAGCTTGAGGGCGTTTACAACCAGTTCAGACGGCTTGTTCTGATGAAAGGTGCTGAAGAGCAGACCGACAATACCCTTAAAAGAATAGCAAGATTTCTCTATGAATGTGAATGTCCCGACTGTAAAGGAAAGCGGCTCAATCAGACGACCCTTTCCTGCAAAATAAACGGATTTAACATAAACGATATGTGTGAAATGGAGTTTTCACAGCTTCGGGAGGAGCTTGACAAGATACACGATGAGCGTGCTGTCACAATTATCCAGCAGCTTAAAGCTTCTCTCGAACGTATGATAGATATAGGACTTCCCTATCTTTTCATGAACAGAGAAAGCTCTACCCTTTCAGGCGGAGAAGCACAGCGTCTTAAACTGGTACGATATATGGGGAGTTCCCTTTGCGGAATGATTTATATTTTCGATGAGCCCAGTACGGGAATGCATCCGAGGGACGTGCACCGTATGTCAAGACTTCTGAAAAGTCTCCGTGACAAGGGAAATACTGTTCTGGTGGTTGAGCATGACAAGGACATAATCAGTATTGCGGACGAGGTTATTGATATAG
>JBJERA010000321.1:0-3848 GCA_051882035.1 Hominimerdicola sp. | reverse complement strand
ACGAAAAATTTTCTGCGTTATCCGCACACAATAGTTGTGCGGTATTGCCTTAATAGAAAAAGGCAGTCAATGACCGCCTTTTACACGCATATACAAAAATCGTGCATCTTTTGCATAAATTCTTTCTTCTTTTTCTGTGCTAAAGGAACGCAATCCTTGTTTTTCATAATTATGTTATAGTTCGAAACATAGTCCACATAATCAAAATTAATAATACAGCTTCGGTGAGACATATAAAACTGTTTTTTATCAAGCTTGTCGAAAATTTCGCAGAGATTTTCTTTTATAATTTGCTGGCCCGACGTTGTCTGCAAGATGATTTTTCGCTTGCTGTCGGCAAAAAAATAGAAAATGTCACTTGTATTATATATGCATGAACCCTTGTCGGTATTCAGGTTTACAACTTTTTTTTTGTTCGCCTGAGTGTATTTATAGAAATCATTCAGAACCATAAAAATATCATCATAGTCAAGAGGTTTTTGAACAAAATCAAAAGCGTGTACACGGAAAGTATTCTGCCAGTCTGTATATTTTTCAGCAGTAAATACTATGGGTACATTCAAATCATTTTCTCTTATTTTTTTTGCAGCGGAGATTCCGCTTATATCTTTTATATCTAAATCAAGAATTATTAAATCAAACTTCGTTCCGCAATTAAGCAGATTTTTTCCGCAATGAAAAAAATCTGCTTTAAAAACTTTTTTTTTGAATGTGAAATATTTTTCAAGCATCAGGTTGATTATGTCTATTTCTTTCAGATTATTATTGCAAACTGCAATTCGCAGCATAGTTGTCCTCCTTAATTTGTTTTGTGTCTTTTTAGTTCTACTGTAATTAGTGCTCCAGAAAGTATTACCGAAAGCATGGCTGCATTCTGTATCTGAGTCCAATGAAATAAAAAAGCTATGGCTGAAATTGCAAATTCAATGGTCATTACAATTATTGTTTTCTTTCTGAAAACTGATTTTTCGTCATTTTCAAGTGGTTTGTTTTCTGTATCAATAGGAGCAAAACGCCATATAATCCCAGCTGAAACCAACGCCAGAACAGCGAGAATTGCCGAAACAAAAGGAACTTTCAGTGAAAGCTTAATTAGCGCAAAAACAAGCGCAAAGGACGCCATTGAGCTGATAAAACAGGAAAGCCTCGTTTTTGCATGATATCCACCGGCATAGGATCTGAGCATTGGAAATAATATTAAAAATGCAATGCATTCCCAAAAACTGCCCATAAATATGCTCATTATAAGTGTTGCAGTGGAAAAAAACAGCTTTATCAGAAGAATTTCAAGACCATATCGTACTATTTCCGCCTCGTCTTTGTCAAGTTCTTTGTCTTTGTAAAGAAAAATCATAGCGGAGTCAAGTATTTTATCCATTCCAGTCACCTCAAAAAGTCATTATATATGCCCCAATATATAATTTCCGATAAATGCTTAACTTATTATATAATCTTTTTTCTTCCATATTCAATAAAAATGTCCTGAACGGCAATATTTTGTCCTGAACGCCTGAAATCGACAATTTTTATTATTGATAATATAATAAAAAAACCTGATTTTCAGCAAATTCAACTGAAAATCAGGTTGTCATATATTCGTATGTATCGCTTTAAATTCCGCAGGGGAAATTGTTTCATGTTTTTTGAAAACTGCGCAGAAATAACTGCAATCCTTGTATCCAACCATTGCGGAAACCTGGCTGACAGTATGATTCCCCTCCAAAAGCAGGATTTTCGCCTGCTGAATACGTTTGGCGGCAAGAAATTCAAAAGGACGCATATTCATACAGTCCTTGAAAAGTCTGCACAAATATTGAGGAGAAAGTCCTGCCAGTTGTGCAAGTCTGTCTAATTTAAGTTCATTTTGGTAATTCTTTTCGATATAATCAATTACAGGTTGAAGCTGATAAAACTTCTGTCCCTCCGGAGTATCATTACATATATTCACCACACGATTAAATTCCATAAGAAAAAGGTAAAGATTTGCTGAGCATTGATAACCGCAGTCATAATAATCGGTTTTAAGAAGGTATAGAATTTTTTGGAAAATCGGTTCTATTCTGTCAAATTCGGAGATATGGAAAAAACTCGCTTTGTTAAGCTTGATAATTGAAAGCAGATTGTCAAGCTCCCTGCCGTCAAAAGTCAGCCAATGAGTTTCCCAGATGTCTTCCAAAGGATAAAACTCGTGAGGGTATTTGGGCGGAAGATAAAAGCCGTCACCCTCTGTGACAGAATATTTTTTTTCACCGAATTTCAAAATTCCTCCGCCTTTTGTGCAGTAGACAATATGATGATGCGGACAGCCGTTTTTTCTGATAAAATGCCCCTTGCATTCTTTGGAGCCTGCGCCGATAATATACAAAGGCAATTTAACCTCGTTGTTCAGCAGAGGATAGTAAAATTCAGTCATCAAATCACTCTTTTCATAAAAATTCAGAGAAAATCACTTTTTCTTGAATACTTGAATAGAAAATCCACAGCAAACTTTAAGCTTGTCAACAGTTTCAAGCTTTTTAGCTGATTCAGCCGACGTTTTGTAATAATACGGGGTCATGGTGAAAAGATTTTGAATATCCTGATTACATTCAAGCTCCGCATCATATTCAAAAATAATCTCGTCCAGCTTATCAAATTTGTTAAGTCCATAAACATTGGGTTTATTTTCATAAGGCTGTTCGTAAAGCACCTCTTTAAGTTCAAACAAATGCTTAGGGGACGGAGATACCACAATCAGAAGTCCGCTTTTTTTCAGAACTCTTGCATATTCGTCATTTGAAACGGGAGCAAAAGTACAGACAATCAAATCGGCAGTTTGATTTTTAAATGGCAGTTCAAAGGAGGACGATACTGCAAATTGGCAGTTTCCAATACCGCTCAGCTTAATCCTTGACATACAATGAGCCACAGCCGATTTAGAAATATCAATGCCGAAAATCTCAGCATTTGAAAGGATTTTTGCGTATTCAGCAGTATAAAAACCCTCGCCGCAGCCGCTGTCGATTACAATAGGCTTTGATTTGTCCGCCAATAGTTTTTTCATGACCTCTCCCGTTTTCTGAGCAAGAGGAAGATAATACCCTTTGTCAAGAAAATCCGTCCGAGCCTTTACCATAGCAGGGTTGTCGCCTGCATTTTTAGGATTTCGCTTGACAGTAGTAAGCAAATTTACATAACCGCTTCTGGCAATATCAAAGCTGTGACCGTTCTGACAATGCCAAACTTTTTCGTGTTTTTTAAGTTTTTTTCTGCAAACAGGGCAAATATACATTTTCATCACCGAGAAAATTATAGCATATTTTTCATAAGATTTCAAGACAAAGTTTACTATTGACATTTTGTACTTTATGTTATATAATAAAGACATTATAATGGTAATATATCTTAATAATATTTTATGCCATTTTAATTAACCTTTCCGTGAAATAAAATTTAATTGTTATTTCTGGAATGAAAATTTTGGAGGTTACAAAAAATGAAAAAAAACAAAATCATATGTATGTGTATGGCATTAACATTGCTTGCAAGTATGGCAAGCTGCGGGGAATCCGACAGTTCATCACAGACAGAGAATAATTCTAGTCAGACAACGACTGTTGTTTCTGACACCACTACCGCTGATTCATCAGAAACAACTACTGCCGAAAGTGAAGACGAGCCTGTAACAACATCTGCACCTGAAAATTCTGAAAACGAAGTTTCATACACAACAACCGAATTGAGCTTTGATGCAGACGGTAATCCTATCTGGAACTATATTGATGATGTTCCTATTAATGAAGAAGTTTACAAAGATGACAAGATTACTGTAACAATTACAAAATTTGCAGTTGAATATGATGATTTGT
>JBJERA010000320.1:0-3854 GCA_051882035.1 Hominimerdicola sp. | reverse complement strand
ATTATTGCATTTTTCATTAATCCATCTTTTTGGAAAAAATTTTTCCTTGTTTGCAGCGTCATGAGCGTCAATGCTTTCAATTTTTATCATATATGGAACGTCGCTGATACGTTTAAAAATCATCATTTTTCCTGTTTCGCCGCTAAGAGCCGCATTTACGCCAGCAGAACCGATTTCCTCAGCCTCGTCTATGTCGGTCTTTGAACAAATGTGAGAGGAGCATCTCTGCATAACATTAAGCTCGATTGAACGAACCTTACAGCCGATACTTTCCCTGACAATCTGTTCCAAAGCCTTTCCAACGCCGGAAAGATACTTGTGACCGAAATTATCCACAACGCCCGACTGATAATCTCCGTCACTGTCGATTTCAACGCCCTCGGATACGGCAATGATTACAGCCTTGTGCTTTGCCTGCTCCTGACGAACATCTTCAAGAAACTGTTCAACGGAAAACTTTGATTCAGGCAGATAAATAAGGTGCGGAGCAATCTCATCATTTGCTTTAAGCACGCAGGTAGAAGCGGTCAGCCAGCCTGCATGGCGTCCCATAATTTCAATAATTGTAACAGATTCCATAGAATAAACCGAACTGTCACGAATAATTTCCTGAACGGTTGCGGCAACATATTTTGCAGCAGAACCAAATCCGGGCGTATGGTCTGTAACAGGTAAATCATTATCTATTGTCTTCGGAATGCCTATAACTCTGATTGATGAATTTATACTTTTAAGGTAGTCGGAAAGCTTTGCAACAGTGTCCATAGAGTCGTTTCCTCCGATATAGAAGAAAGCTTCTATTCTGTGCTTTTCAAAACAGTTTACAATTTTCTGATAAATCTCTGTGCCTTCCTCGATAGGGGGTAGCTTATAACGGCATGAGCCAAGCACAGTTGACGGGGTTTGTTTCAAAAGCTCTATATCGTTATTAGTTTTAATTACAAGTTTTAAATCAATAAGTTTATCGTTGATAATTCCTTCAATTCCATTAATGGAACCAAAAACAGCGTCAATTTCAGGCGTTTTGACAGCCTGTTTAAAAACGCCTACCAGCGAGGCATTGATTGCGCAAGTAGGACCTCCGGATTGTGCAACAGCTATATTCATATCAGCAACTCCTTAAAATATCATATTTATTTTATTATAGCATATAATAAAGGTGATTAAAAGTATTTTTTTTTAACCCTAAGAAAAATTTGCGTTTTCGACAAATAAAAATTTAACCTTTCGTTTAAAACTGTGAAATCTGCGGCATTTTATTATTGCATAGATAAATCTTATTAAATCGTAACCAAATTTTAATTGACAAGCATAGCTAATGAATGTATAATTATAAATAGTTGCAGTGAAAGCTGTCGAATTTTTTGGAAAGGAAGATTCTTTTATAAATGTCAGACAACAGAAATAACAGAGATTACAATAATCAGAGAAATCGTTCTAACAATAATTACCGTAATAGTAATTATAACCCGAATAATCCGCAGAAAAGTCGTCCTTCTCAGCAGGGTCAATCCCAGCAGAGCAAGGGATTGGGCCTTAGTTCAAATGTAAAAGGTATTATTGCTGTTATGCTTACTTTTCTTGTAGTTGCTATTGTAATAATGATTTTTGCAAAGAGTTTGTTTATTAATGACAATACCGAGCCTGCGGTTACGGGTAAGATTACTTCTACCGAGTATGTTCCGCCTAAGACTACTACCACTACGGAACAGCCGGAAGAAACAAAGAAGTCTACCAAGAAAACCACTGCCGACGAAGAGAAAGAGGACGACGGTGAGGAAGGCGTTACAATTAATTGTATCAGCGCTGTTTATCTGCATCCGGAGCCAAATTCAAGTTCTGCAAATCTTGCTACAATTCCTAGCGGTGCTCAGTGTACTTTTTACAGAAATGAAAACGGCTGGTATTATGTTGAATACAACGGTATCGAGGGTTATGCTTGGAATACATTCTTTGATGCTCCTCAAACTAACGGTTAAATTTAAGAATTTTAAAAGCTCCTGCATTTGCGGGAGCTTTTTGTATAAAAACCTCCGCATTTAAAATACGGAGGTTGAATATTTATATATTAGATTTTTACAATCCAGCCAAACTCATCAGGAATTTTGCCCCACTGGATGCCTGTCATTGTATCATAAAGCATTTGTGAAATAGGACCGATTTTGTTATCGTTGATTGTCATTACCTTATCGCCCCATTTAAGGTGACCGACAGGGGAGATAACTGCGGCTGTACCTGTGCCGAATACTTCGTCAAGCTTGCCGTCATCGTAAGCCTTTGCAATTTCTTCAATAGAAATTCTTCTCTCGCTTACCTTATATCCCTTTTTCTTGCAAATTTCAACTGCGGATTTTCTTGTAATACCTGGAAGAACAGAACCTGTAAGCTCAGGAGTAATAACTTCGCCGTCGATTACAAAGAAAATGTTCATTGAACCAACTTCTTCAACATATTTACGCTCAACGCCGTCAAGCCAGAGAACCTGCTCATAATCCTGCTCATGAGCTTCTTCCTGACCTGCAAGAGAAATAGCATAGTTAGCAGCAGTCTTAGCAAAACCTGTACCGCCTCTTACAGCTCTTACATATTTGTTCTCAACATAAATCTTAACAGGGTTAAGACCTGTTGAATAATAAGCACCCGATGGTGAAAGAATAATCATAAACATATAGTGGTCAGCAGGACGAACTCCTACATAAGGGTCAGTTGCAAAAATAAAAGGTCTGATATAAAGAGCAGCACCCTCTGTATGAGGAACCCAGTCTTCTTCCAGCTTGATAAGAGTTTTCAAAGCTTCAAGCATATCTTCTTCATTGATCTTAGGGATAACCATTCTTTCAGCGGAAACGTTCATTCTTTTGAAGTTTTCGTCAGGTCTGAAAAGCTGTACAGAACCGTCAGCAGTACGATAAGCTTTAAGTCCCTCAAAAATTTCCTGACCATAGTGCAGACACATTGCGGCAGGAGAAAGAGTAATGTTGCCGTAAGGCACAATTCTTGCATCATGCCAGCCCTCGCCTGCATCATAGTTCATGATAAACATGTGGTCTGTAAATATGTGTCCAAATCCAAGCTTAGTTTCGTCAACAGGCTTTTCTTTTGGAGTAGCGGTACGTTCGATTTTGATATCTAACATACAAATCCTTCTTTCATAATTTTGTCCTATATATTATAATACTTATTTGCACATTTTTCAAGAGGTTTTAGAAAAAAATATTGTTTTTTTGTGAAAAATTACAGCATTGCATATTGTAAATGGCGAAATTGTCAAGAATAAAAGCTCAAAAATTTATATATTGTGTAAATTTCGGGTTGAATTTTTTAGTGGGATAGTGTATAATATTTTTAAATAATGTTTTGTGTACAATCTAGTAAGGGAAAGGTTCGTTAAAATGAATAAAGAAAACAATGATTTTAATTTTGACAATTTTTTTGACGACGACAATGTAAAAACAGATACTGACAGCTTTTCTTGGGAAAATAGCAAGCCTACGGATAAATCCGATATTGCTAAAATGATTGCTAAGAATATATCAATGAACGATGATATGGATGACGCTTTTGATTATTCTGCCGTTATGTCTGCATCTAAGCAGCAAAAGGTTCGGGCTTCCGCTGCGGTGAAAACTACTCCTAAACCTCGTACTGCAAAGCCAAAAAGCAATTCACAGGCTAAGAAAAATTCTTCTGCAAATTCGAAAAAGAGAGGCAAAAAGAAGAAAAAAATGCCTGCTGGCAAAAAGGCGGCAATAATTCTTTGTTCTACGGTTGGTGCGGTCGTTGTGGGATTGGGAACTGTTTATCTTGTGGGAATGAATTCTTACAAGGGTAAATTTCTGGACAATACATATATT
>JBJERA010000319.1:0-3866 GCA_051882035.1 Hominimerdicola sp. | reverse complement strand
CACCCTCTGCAACCTGAATCTGAGATTCCTTCTCTGCCTCTGCAAGAGTAATCTTTTCACGGCGTTCACGGTCAGCCTTCATCTGACGTTCCATTGCGTCCTGAATTTCACGAGGAGGAAGAATATTCTTGAGTTCAACTCGCTGAACCTTAATTCCCCATCTGTCGGTAGCCTCATCAAGAACTGCTGTGATTTTTGTGTTAATAATATCTCTTGAAGTAAGAGTAGCCTGCAAATCAAGCTCACCTACAATATTTCTAAGTGAAGTAGCAGTCAGATTTTCAATAGCTGAAATAGGTCTTTCAACACCGTAAGTAAACTGCATGGCATTTGTAATCTGGAAGAATACAACCGTGTCGATCTGCATTGTAACGTTATCCTTAGTGATAACAGACTGCGGCTTGAAGTCAACAACCTGCTCCTTAATGGAAACTTTCTTTGCAACCTTATCAATAAAAGGTATCTTCACATGGAGACCTGTTCCCCAAGCGGCATGAAAAGTTCCAAGTCTTTCAATAACCCAGACATACGCCTGCGGAACAATTTTAATATTTGATACAATTACAACAATAATAAATACAATAATTCCTAAAACAATATATGGACCCATTATTTCTACCTCCAATTTTCCCTATAATAACATTAAATTCTTGAAACAATAAGCTTTGAGCCGTCAATTTCCTGAACCTTAACCGTTTCGTCCTTTGGAATCACGCTTCCGTCAACTGACCTTGCCGCCCAATTAGTTCCGTTAAGCACAACCCTACCCCTGCTGCACTTATTGTCAATCTCTTCTGTAACTATTGCAGTTTTTCCTACATCAAGCTCATAGTTGGTAGGCACAACCTTGCCCCGAAGCTTTTTTGCAATAGGACGTGTGCAAATCAAAAGAATAATTGAACCAACAACAAATACTACGCATTGAATCAGGAATGACATTTCGCCGATAGCGCAGAACATAGCTGCCAGTGCGCCAAAAGCAAACCATATTGACACAAGAGCTGTACCGGTTGCGATTTCACAAATCACGAAAAACACAAAAGCCAAAGCCCACAGCACAATTAAAAAAGTAGCACTCATTGCAACCCCCCATTTCTTATTAATAACATCATTATAGCACACTATTTTAATTTTTACAAGGGGGTATATGAATTTTTACAAAAAATCCCGCACTTAAATTTGGGGATTTAAGTGCGGGAAAAAGACAAAAATTTTATTGAAAAAATTACTTTTTCTTGCATTTGGAAAAAATCAATGCTACACCCAGAAGTGTGGTAAATGAAGAACCTACTGCTACACCTGTTGATGGGTTTGTGTTGCTTGAATTGTTAGCGCCTGAATTTGAGCTGTTTACAGAAGATTTGGTTGTGGTGGTTGCAGTGGTTGAAGTAGCCGAATTGCTTGCAGTAGTTGTGGTGGTTGAAACAGGCTCGGTTGTGGCTGTTGTAGTGATTGATGACTGAATTGTAGTCATAGTAGTTGTTTCTTCATCAAGTGCAATAAAAGTAAATCCGTTTTCATTTGCATAAGCTTCTGCGGCAGACTTGCTATAACCACGGATTGTGAAATCTTCAATTTTTTCATAGATTCCCAGTTGATCATTAAATATATAACCAAAAGCACCGTTACCAATAGTAGTTACACTATTAGGAATTGTTACACTTATTAGATTAGAACAACGACCAAAAGCACCGTTACCGATAGTAATTACACTATCCGGAATTGTTACACTTGTTAGATTATCACAATAGAAAAAAGCACCATTACCAATAGTAGTTACTTTATCAGGAATTATTATATTTTTTAAATTTTTGCAGTTACTAAAAGCACCTTCACCAATAGTAGTTACACTATCTGGAATTTTTACACTTGTAAGTGCATCGCAATATTGAAAAGCAGCATCACTAATAATAGTTACACTATCTGGAATTATTATGCTTATCATATTTTTACAATGGCCAAACACACACACTCCAATAGTAGTAACACTATTAGGGATTGTTATACTTATAAGTGCATCGCAATATTGAAAAGCACCATCACCGATAGCGGTTACACTATCTGGGATTGTTATACTTGTTAGATTAGTACACAATTTAAATGCACTATTGCCGATAGTAGTAACACTTTTTCCGTCAATAATATTAGGTATAACAACTTCTGTATCACTTATTCCATCATAATCTAAAATAGTTACTGTATTATCATCATTAATAGTATAACTAAAATCTCCATAAGTAAGTTCTTCACTGTCAGCCGATGCTGTAATAACTGTATTATACAAAAAAGTGCCGCTGGATGGACATACTCCAATACCAAAAGTTAGCATTATTGCCAAAACTGCCGAAATAATTTTTTTCGTCATATATAACAACTCCTTACAACATTATAACAAAAGTTAGTATTTTATAATTCAAATTATAACGCATAACGAAAAAAATGTCAATACAAAATTATTAAAGACTGAAAGAGTTGAAGGAGAGCTATAATCTGACAGCAAAACAGGTTGCTAAAAGACTTTATAATTTATCCATCGACTATATTGCTGGGCTTACAAATGAAAAACAGGGATTAACAAAATCATCTTCTAATAATACTGAAACTCAGCTTATAAAAAAATTCCGCCAACTTAATGACATAAATAGAGGACAAATTCTTGAACGCATTGACATACTTTTAAAAGAAAAATAACAACCACAGAACCAATCTGTGGCTGTTAAGCTATGTTCACAATTAATATGCCTTGCCCCAAAGCACCATTTTCTTTGCAGGCTTTCCACAGCATACACACTTGTCGGAGATTTCCTCCTGCTCAAAAGGAATACAGCGTGAACCTACGCCCGTAATTTCCTTGACCTTATCCTCACAAGCCTCGTCGCCGCACCACATTGCCTCAACAAATCCGTCGCCTTTTTCTTCAAGAGCGGTCTTGATTTCGTCCATAGTAACGCACTTGTATGTCTTATTTCTGCGGTTTTCCATAGCCTTGTCAAACATTCCCTGAGGAATTTCATTTTCAAGCAAATCAACAACTGTATTCGCAAGAGTTTCATAATCATTTTCAAGAGAAACAACTCTCTTTTCGCTGTTGTATCTTGTTGCGGCAACGCACTGATTATTCTCAATATCCTTTGGACCGATTTCAATTCTTAC
Organism: Hominimerdicola sp.; assembly: GCA_051882035.1. Lineage (GTDB taxonomy): Bacteria > Bacillota > Clostridia > Oscillospirales > Ruminococcaceae > Hominimerdicola. Next base: position 713 of record JBJERA010000319.1, on the reverse strand, counting down.
CGGAACGCCCTTCATTTCATACTCGGCAAACTTCCAGCCAGGTGAATTGTCAGAATCGTCAAGCTTAACTCTTATTCCGCTTGCTTTGAGCTTTTCGTAAAGCTCTCTTGCCTTGTCGAGAACGCCCTCCTTGTGCTGTGCAATAGGCACGATTACTGCCTGAACAGGTGCAACGGCAGGCGGAAGGACAAGACCGTTATCGTCGCCGTGAGTCATGATAATAGCTCCGATAAGACGAGTTGTAACGCCCCATGAAGTCTGATGAGGATATTCAAGCTTATTTTCCTTATTTGTAAACTGAATGTCAAACGCTCTTGCAAAGCCGTCGCCGAAGTAGTGAGAAGTACCTGCCTGCAAAGCCTTACCGTCGTGCATAAGAGCCTCGATTGCATAAGTAGCCTCAGCTCCTGCAAACTTGTCGGAATCAGTTTTTCTGCCCTTTACAACAGGCATTGCCAAGGACTTTTCACAAAAATCAGCGTAAACATTAAGCATTCTTTCTGTTTCCTCAATAGCCTCCTCTGCAGTAGCATGAATTGTGTGACCCTCCTGCCACAAAAATTCCCTTGAACGCAGGAACGGACGGGTAGTTTTCTCCCATCTTACAACTGAAACCCACTGATTATAAAGCTTAGGCAAATCTCTGTAAGAATGGATTATATTTGAATAATGCTCGCAGAAAAGAGTTTCGGAGGTAGGACGAACACAAAGTC
>JBJERA010000318.1:0-3878 GCA_051882035.1 Hominimerdicola sp. | reverse complement strand
AAGTTCTGCAAGCATCTTAGGATCGTTGTAGTTGGTAACAGCCTGAACGATAGCTCTTGCTCTCTTTTCAGGGTCGCCGGACTTGAATATTCCTGAACCGACAAATACGCCCTCGGCACCCAACTGCATCATAAGAGCGGCGTCGGCAGGAGTAGCAACTCCGCCTGCTGCAAAGTTAACAACAGGGAGCTTTCCGTTTTCGGAAACGTATTTTACAAGATTGTAGTCAACCTGCAAATCCTTTGCTGCCTGATAAAGCTCGTCCTTGGACATGGAGGTGAGTCTTTTAATTTCGCTCTGCATCATTCTCATGTGACGAACAGCCTGAACCACATCGCCTGTACCAGGCTCACCCTTTGTTCTGATCATGGAAGCGCCCTCGCTTATTCTTCTGAGCGCCTCGCCCAAATCCTTTGCTCCGCATACGAAAGGAACATTGAACTGAGTCTTGTCAATATGATACTTGTCATCGGCAGGTGAGAGAACTTCACTTTCGTCAATGTAGTCAATTTCGATAGCTTCAAGGATCTGAGCCTCTGCAAAATGACCGATTCTGCACTTTGCCATAACGGGAATGGAAACAGCCTCCTGGATGCCCTTAATCATTTTAGGGTCGCTCATTCTTGAAACACCGCCTGCTGCTCTGATGTCAGCAGGGATTCTTTCCAAAGCCATAACAGCACAAGCTCCTGCCGCCTCAGCGATTTTAGCCTGCTCAGGAGTAGTTACGTCCATGATAACTCCGCCTTTAAGCATCTGTGCCAGATTTTTATTTAATTCGTAACGATTGCTCATAATAGATTCCTCCAAAAAAATAATGTTTGATATTATAATATATTGAACTTTGCATATTTGCAAATATGCAGAATAATTGTAAAATGCACTTGGCTTTTATTGATTACTGACAATTACAGGCAGCCGTATTACAATGCTTTTTATAAAATTGTACAATAATTTTTGCGGCACAAAACCTACTGCTTTTGTGGGATATGCGATTTAAACAAGTATTGAGCAGAATTTTATCTTGATTTGTCTAAAAAGTAGAATCGTTCCGTTAATTGTTATTTCAAATTTGATGAATCTTGACATTTGAATTATTTTAGGATATAATGAAACATATGGAAGATTTGTTTTGCAAATAAAAACAAGGAAGGTAAATTTAATGAATATAAAAAAATGTATCATTTTGTTCTTAGTGATTTCAATAATGTTTTCTATGGATACGATTCCCGTAACTGCATATAGCACCGCACCACTAATTGTTAGTGGACAGATTTACTATATTAAGAATAAAAATAGTGGACAGTATTTAGATGTAAGTGGTGGCTGTGATGCTAATAAGCAAAATGTACAACAGTGGGGAATGAATGGAACTGATGCTCAAAAATGGGAAGTGGTTCATACAGGAAATGGCATTTATAAGCTTGTTTCTCAGGTGGGTTCAAAAAATAAGGTTCTTGATGTTTATCAAAGGAAAGACAGTAATAAAACTAACATTGAAATCTATTCAGATTCTGGTGCTAATAATTCTGGGAGGCGTTTTAGAATTATTAGAAATAGTGATGGCTATTCTTATCGTATTATGTCAAAATGTAGTAATTATACAAAAGCAGTAACAGTAAAAGATGCAAGTTGTGCAATGGGAAAAAATGTTTTTCAGTATGACTATAATAAAACAGGCAATGATGAGTGGATTTTTGAACCAGTAGAGCAATATAACACAGAACTCGCTGTAAATTATGCAAAAAAGAATTTTGATAAAAGAACTATGACGTATCCTGATATGGACGGATTAGGCGGAGATTGTACTAATTTTGTTAGTCAATGTCTATTGGCTGGTGGAATACATTTTCAAAATGATTGGTATGTATACAAAAAGAATAAAAGCAATTCAAGACCAGCGAATACCAATCAATTAGATTATTCTTGGACTTTGGAAGATCCTAGTCCATGGATTAGTGCAAAACAATTTAACAAATACTTTGATAGATTTATAAAAACACAAACATATAAAGGAAGTTACATATTAAGTAATCCAAATATAATTTACAATTTGGGATACTATAAAGGTGATGTAATTTTAATAATGGATGGAGGTATGCTGTTTGGTTCATATTTGCCATTTCATTCTATGATTATTACTGATTATGGTAAATATAATGGTTATAAAAATTTTCGTGTTACATATCATAGTAATGATAGTGTTGATGTTAACTTGTTAGAAATAGCTAAAATTTATCCGGATAGTTATTTTAGATTTTATGAATTTGCATAACGGAGGTAAGAAGTATGAAGAAAAAATTTTTAGTTACAAGAATAATAATTTTAGCCGTCTTTGTTATTGGTATAGGTGTTTTGTCTGTGTTTAATTCAGTGGATAAATTAATAAAGCATGAAGAAGATGACTCTTCTTGTGACGAGAGTCAGAAGTCCCAAGAACAAAAGCTTATAGATGAAAAAAATGAAATTTCCGCAGAACTTGATAAGCAAATTGCTGCCGGTCAGCTCAATGATAACGATTCTTCACAATTAACAAGAGAAGATTTTTATGAAATCGATTTAAATAGAGATGCTTTACAAAAAGAAGAGGAAAAGCTAAATCAGATGGACTTAAATGCATATCCAATTTTAGCTAAATATTGCGGAGAAGAATATAGTCGTGACGAACTTGTTACCGACTATGATATGGATATTTCATATATGGAAAAAATGTGCGAACTTATAAATAGCGGTGATTTATCAGAAAATGAAAAAGAGACACTGTATAATTATGTTGACCGAAGAACCGGATTAATTGAAGACGAGGCTTTAAGGGAACATTTCGTTCAGAGTATAGGAGCACCATATTAATATTGAATAAAAGTATTTGGTATTATAACGGCAAATGCAATTTCAATATCTTGATAATTCATAAAATTAAAGTATTTGCCGACGTTTTTTATAATAAAAACGACAAAATGAATATAAATTGTTTCTCACTTGCAGAATTTAGCGTTAGTGTTCATAAAAAAACAGTTGACAAAAAGGAATAATTAAGCTATAATAAAAAAGTAAGAAAATTCGAATGGTTCGGGTTTTCGAGTTTATTAAGCCTAATATTAAAAGATTTTTTTAGTTTTGAGAGGAGTTTATTAATTATGGCAAGTCTTACAAAGAACCCTAACGTTAACGCTTGGGTTGATGAGATGATCGCTCTTACAAAGCCTGACAATGTTGTTTGGATTGACGGTTCGGACGAGCAGTTACAGGCACTTCGTGAAGAGGCTATTGCTTCCGGCGAAATGATTAAGCTTAATCAGGAGAAGCTTCCTGGCTGTCTGTATCACAGAACACTTCCTAACGATGTTGCTCGTGTTGAGGACAGAACTTTTATCTGCTGTAAGAAAGAAGAGGACGCAGGTCCTACAAATAACTGGTGTGACCCACAGGAAATGTACGCTAAGCTTACACCTATGTACGATGGCGTTATGAAGGGCAGAACAATGTATGTTATCCCTTATTCAATGGGTCCTATCGGTTCTTCACTTGCTAAGGTGGGTGTTGAAATTACTGACTCTATCTATGTTGTTCTCAATATGAACATTATGACAAGAGTGGGCAAGGCCGTTCTTGATGTTCTTGGCGACAGCGACGATTGGGTACGCGGCATGCACTGCAAGTGCGATGTTGATCCTGAAAAGAGATGGATTGTTCAATTCCCTGAGGAAAACTCAATTGTATCTGTTAACTCAGCATACGGCGGAAATGTTCTTCTCGGTAAGAAGTGCTTTGCTCTTCGTATTGCTTCATATCTTGGTAAAAACGAGGGCTGGCAGGCAGAGCATATGCTTATTCTCGGTCTTCAAAAGCCAAACGGCGAAATCAAATATATCTGTGCC
>JBJERA010000317.1:0-17961 GCA_051882035.1 Hominimerdicola sp. | reverse complement strand
GTTTCTGAAATTCAGAACCCTGAAAATTATGTTTGTATGTTCGTTGTAAGAGATGCTCAGGGCAAGGTTTCCGTTTCGGAGCTTATTCCTTTGGGATAAATAGTATTGATAAAAATTAAAGTCGGCGTTGGATAACCAATGCCGACTTTTTGCTATATCAGGGGAAGTTGTACAAAAAAATACACAGGACATTTTTCTGTACACTTTTCAACAAATCTTTCAACAGGCTGTTGAAAACTTATCCCTTGATTTTGCGTAGATTGAATTGAGTTTTCAACAATTTATCAACAATCAGTTGAAAACTTGGCGTTGATTTTAAACTTTTTGTTTATAAATGTCTGATTGTTGACTTTAAACGTAAAGTGTTGTATAATAAAAAAAATGGCGTGTTTACGCTGTTATTGTAAGGTTTCAAATTCGGATTTTGCCAATGCAAAATTTCAGAGGGTGATATAGATATGAGTTTTGAAGATATAAGAAAAGTTACAGGGATACTACTTGATTATCTGCCCAACACGCTTAAACTTTTTGCGTGGACGCTGGCATTGTCAATTCCCACGGGAATGATTGTTACAATGTTGAAAAAGTGCAGATTTAAGCCGGTTGCATGGCTGACAAATCTGTATATATTGATTATGAGAGGAACGCCGCTCATGTTGCAGATTATAGCCATTTATTACGCTGTGCCTATGCTTAAAGCAAGTTCTGCGAAAAACGGTTCTGACGGGATTTTCATGAATATAGTCAATGCTATCGACACTCGTGCAGACAATTATATGTTTACTGCGCTTTTGGTTGCGTTTGTGCTTAATTATGCGGCTTATTTTGCGGAAATTTTCCGTGGAGGAATCGAAGCTATTCCAAAAGGACAGTACGAGGCTGCGTCAATGCTGGGAATGACCAAGATGCAGACCTTTTTTAGAATCATTCTTCCGCAGGTTACTAAAAGAGTTATTCCTGCAACTTCAAATGAGGTTATTGTGCTTGTAAAGGACACATCACTTGCAAATGTTATTGCTTTTGCGGAGATTACTATGAAGGCTAAACAGCAGATGAACACATACAGCTCAATTATGCCGTTGTTCATTGCAGGAGCGTTCTATTTTGTGTTGAATGCGATAGTTACGGTAGTGTTTTACTTTATTGAGAAAAAGTTTGATTATTACAAATAGGAGGGTGAAAAATGGCTGTTTTAGAGGTAAAAAACATTTCGAAAAGCTTTGGAAACCTTCCTGTTTTAAAGGATATTTCATTTAACGTGGGCGTTGGTGAGGTTGTTGCAATAATCGGTCCGTCGGGAAGCGGAAAATCGACTTTGCTAAGGTGCATTAATCAGCTTGAAAAGGCTGACAGCGGAGAAATAAATGTTGACGGACTGAATATGTTTCGTACAGAAAATGGAAAGTGTTCTTATGCAAGCAAGAAAACGTTGAGAGATATTCGTTTGAAAATCGGTCTTGTTTTTCAGAATTATAACCTTTTTCCACATTTTTCGGTAATGCAGAATATAATCGAAGCGCCTTGTCATGTTTTGAAAACTCCGAAAAAAGAGGCTGTTGAAAATGCGGAAGAACTTTTGCGAAAAATGGGGCTTGAAACTAAGGGAAATGCTTATCCTTGCGAGCTTTCGGGCGGACAGCAGCAGAGAGTTTCCATTGCGAGAGCGTTGGCTCTTAATCCGAAAATTCTGTTTTTTGATGAGCCGACTTCGGCACTTGACCCTGAGCTGACGGGAGAAATCTTAAAGGTTATCAAGGAGCTTGCTAAGGAAAACATGACAATGGTAATTGTTACTCACGAAATGGCTTTTGCTCGCGATGTGGCAAATCATGTGATTTTTATGGACGATGGATATATTGTTGAGGAGGGTACTCCCGATGAAGTTTTCGGCAATACTCAGAATGAAAGAACTAAGCAGTTTCTGCAAAGGTTTAAATCTAATAATATTTAGCTATTCCTCAATAGTCATATTAGTTATATTTGGCGTGGCAAGGAATATAATATCATTAATTTAAGGGGCTGTTGCAAGTTAACAGCAACTTCATAAAATCAAACGGGCGGTCAAAGACCGCCCCTACGTTATATGCGTATTTACGCTTTTTCAGATGTAGGGGCGACCTGTGGTCGCCCGAATTTGTCAAGACTTTATAGCTGTATGTCTGTGCAACAGCCCCTTAATACATTGAAAATCCGCATCGAATTAATCGAATGCGGATTTTCTGCTATAATTTATAAGTGGGATGGGGGCTTAGTTAATAAGAAACTTTGCTTTCATCTCAAAATCTGAATTAATCGTCTTGAAGTGCCTGATAGCCTTCTTCACCGGTACGAACCTTAATTACGTTATCAATACCGTAAACGAAGAGCTTACCGTCACCAATGTGACCTGTATACAATGCGCTTTTAGCGGCGTCGATAACAGCTTGTGTAGGAACCTTGCAAACAACTATTTCAGCCTTTACCTTTGGCAGAAGATTTGTTTCAACCTCTGCACCTCTGTAATATTCAGGCTTACCCTTCTGCATTCCGCAGCCGAGAACGTTAGTAACTGTAATACCTGTTACGTCGATAGACTCCATTGCTGAAATGAAATCTTGAAGTTTTGTCTGCTTGAATACTGCAACGATCTTAGTCATCTTATGTGAACCGTCAGCGTTAGGAGTATCGGTTGTGTAAGATTCAACCTTGATAGCCTTTTCAACAGGAACCTTAGGTTCAGTTGATGAGTCAACCTTGACAACACTCTTAGCGTCGTCCTTAGTGTAGGAAAGAACAGCCTGTGACATTGCAGGAGCGAAGTCTGCATAAGAAGAAACAAGACCGTGTTCTGTTGCGTCAAGACCAATAATTTCTTCTTGTTCGGAAGCTCTGAGTCCGATTGTGTGCTTGATAACCTGGAATACGATAAACATACAAACTACTGTCCAAAGGGCTACTGAGCCGATACCTGCAAGCTGTTTACCCAACAGTGTAAATCCACCGCCATAGAAAAGTCCGTTGATTGTGCTTTCAGGAGCAGTATCGGTTGCGAAAAGACCAACTGCAAGAGTACCCCAGAAGCCGTTAAGCATATGAACTGCAACTGCACCAACAGGGTCGTCAATTTTCAGAACATAATCAAGGAACCAAACGCCGAAGCAAACTAAAAGGCCAGAAACAACTCCGACTGCTGCTGCACCGGCTGCGTCCATTACGTCACAGCCTGCTGTGATGCCAACAAGACCTGCCAATGAAGCGTTCAAACACATTGAAACGTCAGGCTTACCATATTTGAGCCAAGTGAAAACCATGCAAACTACTGTTGCGATTGCCGGAGCGATAGTTGTTGTTACAAAAATTGAACCGAGCTGAGGTACTGTTGTAGCGGCAGCGCCGTTAAATCCATACCAACCGAACCAAAGAATGAAACAACCGAGAGCGCCGAGTGTAAGTGAGTGACCAGGAATAGCCTTAGGCTTTCCGTTCTTGTCAAATTTACCGATACGAGGTCCTAAGATTTTTGCACCTACCAAAGCGGAAACACCGCCTACCATGTGAATTGCACATGAACCTGCAAAATCGTGGAATCCCATGTCTGCAAGCCAGCCGCCGCCCCAAATCCAGTGAGCTTCGACTGGATAAACAACAAGTGAAATTATTGCTGAATATATACAGTAAGAAATAAACTTTGTTCTTTCAGCCATAGCACCTGAAACAATAGTTGCTGTTGTTGCACAGAATACCATGTTGAAAACGAATGCAGACCAGTCAAAGTTAGAATAGTCTGTAAAGATTGCCAGCGAAGGCTTTCCAATAAATCCTCCGATATCATCGCCCAAAAGCAATGAATAACCAAGGAGAACGAAAACTACCGTACCTATAGAGAAGTCCATAAGGTTCTTCATTATAATGTTTCCGGCATTTTTTGCACGGGTGAAACCTGTTTCTACCATTGCAAAGCCTGCCTGCATAAAGAATACCAATGCAGCACCTATTAAGAACCATACGGCAAATGTAGAGCTGCCCACCGCATCATTTATGGCGGTCATGATTTCATCAGTCATATATTTTTCCTCCTAAAAATAAATAAAGGCATATAGCTGTTACAGTATGTTTCACCTGTAACAGTTATACACCTCATTGTGTAGAAATATTTTATAAAATTTGTAATAGATAAAAAGTTGATTTGTAGTACGTGAGTTATAAAGTATATGCTTAATTAAAATACAAATTTATCTTTAATAATTACTTAACGTAGAACAAAAGCTCACCGTAAGTTGGGTATGGCCAGTATTTCTCGCCAACCAAAGACTCGATCTCGTCAGCCGGAACTCTCAATGCTCCCATTGCAGCGAAAATAACATTGTGATAGAAGTCAGCAAGTTCCTGAATATCCTCGATTTCATGAGCCTTAGAAATTTCGCTTTCAAGAGTGCCAAGGGCCTCATAAGTCTGAGCGGAAAGGTCAGACAATCTCTTAACCATGTCAACCTCGAATGAAGCAGTTGCACCGCAGCTCTTAGCAAGTTCAGCAGTCTTAGCAAGCTCCTTGATGTATGTTGCAACAGCAGGAAGAATATCCTTCTTAGCCATGTCGATCATTGTCAAAGCTTCGATATTCAATGTCTTGCAGTATTCATCAAGAAGAATTTCAACACGAGAGTGAAGTTCTGCCTCAGTATAAACACCATATTTAGTGAACAACTCAATGTTCTTAGGTGAAGCGAAACAAGGAACAGCCTCAGGAGTTGATTTAAGGTTGAGAAGACCTCTCTTTTCAGCCTCGATTGGCCACTCTTCGGAATAACCGTTGCCGTTGAAGATAATGCTCTTGTTTTCCTTATAAGTATTCTTAATCAAATCGTCAAGAGCATCCTGGAAGTTGTCTGCCTTTTCAAGAATATCAGCAAATTCATCAAGAGTTTCAGCAACGATAGTATTAAGAACTGTATTTGGACCTGCAACAGAAAGCTTAGAACCAGGCATTCTGAACTCGAACTTGTTACCTGTAAATGCGAAAGGAGAAGTTCTGTTTCTGTCAGTAGTATCTTTCTTGAAGTGAGGAAGAACGTCAACGCCGATTTCCATTTCAACTCTCTTGCCTTCGTACTTAACGCCATCAACGATAGAATCGAGAATAGCAGTAAGCTCGTCGCCCAAGAAGATAGAAATAATTGCCGGAGGTGCCTCGTTAGCGCCAAGTCTATGGTCATTGCCGGCAGAGGCAACTGACGCTCTGAGAATATCCTGATGCTTGTTTACAGCCTTGATTACTGCAACCAAGAAGAGGAGGAACTGTGCGTTTTCAGCAGGAGTCTTACCTGGCTCCATAAGATTTACGCCTGTGTTTGTAGAAATTGACCAGTTATTGTGCTTGCCTGAACCGTTGATTCCTGCAAATGGCTTTTCATGAAGAAGGCACTTGAAACCGTGTTTTCTTGCAGTTCTTTTCATGATTTCCATAGTAAGCTGGTTATGGTCGGTTGCAATATTTGTTGAACCGTAGATAGGAGCAAGCTCATGCTGTGAAGGAGCAACCTCGTTATGCTTTGTTTTAGCGTAAATACCAAGTCTCCAAAGCTGTTCGTCAAGATCCTTCATGTAAGCTGCAACTCTGGTCTTGATTGTACCAAAATAATGGTCTTCCATTTCCTGACCCTTAGGAGCAGGAGCGCCGAACAATGTTCTGCCTGCGAAAATAAGGTCTTTTCTCTTTGAATACATTTCTCTGTCAACGAGGAAGTATTCCTGCTCAGGGCCAACGCTTGAAGTAACTCTTGTAGCGTCAGAGCCGAAAAGTTTGAGAACTCTGAGAGCAGCCTTATTTACAACCTCCATAGATTTGAGAAGTGGAGTTTTCTTATCAAGTGCTTCACCGCTGTAAGAGCAGAAAGCAGTTGGGATACAAAGTGTGCCAGCCTTAATGAAAGCGTAGGAAGTAGGGTCCCAAGCAGTATAACCTCTTGCTTCAAAAGTAGCTCTCAATCCGCCGGAAGGGAATGAGGAAGCATCAGGCTCACCCTTGATAAGCTCTTTTCCTGAGAACTCCATAATAACATGACCGTCATCAGTAGGTGAGATAAAGCTGTCAAGCTTTTCAGCTGTAAGACCGGTCATAGGCTGGAACCAGTGAGTATAGTGTGTACAACCCTTTTCAACTGCCCAGTCCTTCATTGCGTTTGCAACAATATTTGCAACATTGATATCAAGCGGAACACCGTCATCAATAGTTTTCTTTAATGCCTTGTAAGTAGATTTCGGAAGTCTTTCCTTCATCACAGCCTCGTTAAATACGTCAGCTCCAAAAAATTCAGGTACATTCATTGCCATTTCCTCCTATAAATTATAGTTATAAAAAAAGGCACTGTGAACCTTAATCAAGTTCACAGCGCCTTTGCTGTTTACAAGCATTATTATACTCTGTTTTATTCAATTTGTCAATAGTTTTTTTTATTTTTGGCTATTCAGACAAATGTTAAAACAATTTTTGATTTTATTTAGCTATTCAGAACATAATGTGATTAAATATCAATATATTTGTCCTTGTCATTGCTGTAAGGTTTATTTCTTCCAGAGGATTTCACGATATTATTTAGCTTTTTCATTTTGCCGTGAAGTCCGAAACAACCTGCTACATTAAAAAGTCCGGATGCAAGCAGAGCAATTCCCAACACCATCATAGCAATATCGCTTACAATCAAAGGGTTAAAAAGAAGAACAATTCCGAGAAGAGTCGTTATAACCGCAGGAATAAAATACTTTTTCCAGTCGTAAACGTCAGCTCTTTTGAGATTAATGGAATCCTGAATGTTCACAATACCGCTTATAAGCATATATAAACCACATACAATGGCGATAACCTTAGGAATAAAGTCAGGCTTTACAATAATGAATACTCCGATTGCACAAAGAATAATTCCCCGCACAAGGCAGGTTGAATATTCGGGACTTTCATTAGCTTTTGCAAAATATTTTATAAGCTCGATTACTCCGTATCCGGCAAAAAGTCCGCCCACAACATAGCCAATGGCTTTTGTAAAAAATCCAGGGTTGATTATAAGTGCAATTCCAAGCACAATACAAAAAACTGATAAAACCCAATAATTTCTAAAAACTTTTTTTATATAATCCATAAAATCACACTTCCTTTTGTTTCTTCTTTATTTTAACAGCCTTGATAACTTTAAGTCGTGAAAATTCTTCTCTGTCCTTTTCTTCCAACGAGTCGGTAATATACTTTACAATAGCCTGATTGCGAGGAATGATAATATTCTGCAAAGCGTTGGCACGTCGCTGAGTCTTTTTGATTGCAACGGAAAGCCTGTAAATGCTGTTTTCAACCTCCGCAAGGGTGACCGTTGACTTTTTAACCTTGTCGAAAGCAAGATAGGCCTTGTCAAGCTGAGAATTTGTTCTTGCAAAGCCGTAGCTTACTTTAAGAGGTTTCTCGTCAAGAGTTACCGCAGGCAGTTCAACTCCCATAACGCTTCGGGAACTTATTTCAATGCCGTTTTCCACAGGAACACACCCTGCATAGGGCGTAATAATACCCATAGAAATGTTGGCAAGCTGTAAAGCCTGATAAGCCTCCTTGTAGGTTTCTTCAATCGAATCTCTGATTTTCTCAGCCTGTTCCACAAGGCTCATAAGTTCTCGTATAAGCACATTACGTTTTCTGTCCAGAAGTTCATAGCCAAGCGTTGCAAGCTGTAAGGCTTTTTTTGAAAGTATTAAATTACCCTTTGTAGGGAAAACCTGCTGTTCCAACTAACTCACCTCTCAAAACGGCTTATGATTTATAATAAACTGCTGTCATTAACACCAATCCCAATACGCCTAAAATGGTAACGGCAATACCGGTTCTGCGGATTTCATTGGTCTGCTGTTCTTTTACTCCATGCCCTTTGCCTGCAAACCAGTTTGGTTTCACAATACAGAAAATGCCAATAACAGTAATAATTATTCCAATTACAAATTCCGTCTTCATGATCAGATTTCACCAAACATATCTTTCGCCTTTTCTGCACTGTAATAATTCATCAGATGCTCCTCGTCCACACGGTCAAGCTCGGATTTAGGCAGAGTTGAAAGCAATGCCCAGCCTAAATCCAGAGTTTCTTCAATGGAACGATTAACTTCAAAGCCCTGATTGATAAAATGTTCCTCAAAAAGACGTCCGAACTTCATGTATGATTTGTCAGTTTCGGAAAGCTCCTCCTCGCCGATAACAGAGGCAAGCGCCCTTGCGTCCTGAACTTTTGCATAAGCTGAGAAAAGCTGATTGGCAACCATCTGATGGTCCTCTCTTGTAAATCCCTCTCCTATTCCGTCTTTCATAAGTCTTGAAAGGCTTGGTAGAACTGATACGGCAGGATAAACTCCCGTTTGGTCAAGGTTTCTGTCAAGAACGATTTGTCCCTCGGTAATATATCCTGTCAGGTCAGGAACAGGGTGAGTGATATCATCGTTAGGCATTGTAAGAATAGGAATCTGCGTTACAGATCCTTTTGCACCCTTGACAATACCTGCTCTTTCATAAATAGACGCCAGATCCGAATACAAGTATCCCGGATATCCCTTTCTTCCCGGGATTTCTCCCTTTGATGAAGAAAATTCACGCAAAGCCTCCGCATAAGAAGTCATATCCGTAAGAATAACCAGAATGTGCATATCATGCTCAAAAGCAAGATATTCCGCACAAGTCAAAGCACATCTCGGAGTTAAGATTCTCTCTATGATCGGGTCATTTGAAAGATTAAGAAACATTACAACTCGTTCAAGCGAACCAGTTTCCTCAAAACTTCTCTTAAAATAGTCCGCTACATCGTTTTTTACACCCATAGCGCCGAACACAACAGCAAATTCCTGTCCGTTTTCCTCTGCAATCTTAGCTTGTCTTACAATCTGAACGGCAAGCTTGTTATGGGAAAGTCCCGAACCTGAAAAAATCGGCAGTTTCTGTCCTCTGATAAGAGTGGTCAATGCGTCGATAGATGATATTCCCGTATTAATGTAGTTTCTTGGGTATGTTCTGGACACAGGGTTAAGAGGACTTCCGTTAATATCTCTGTATTTTTCGGGAAAAATCTCACCAAGTCCGTCAATAGGCTTGCCTGCACCGCTGAAAATTCGTCCAAGCATTTCGGTTGAAAGAGCCAGCTCCATTGGCTTGCCCTCAAATTTTGTAACTGTATTTGTCAGAGAAAGTCCCTTTGTTCCCTCAAAAACCTGCAAAACAGCCTTATCGTCGGAAACTTCAACTACTCTCGCCAGTCGTTCACTTCCGTCTGAAAGCTTTATCCTTGCCATTTCATCGAAAGTAACATTCTTCACATTGTCAAGCACAACGAGAGGCCCGTTAATTTCATTTAGTCCAGCATATTTTAAATTCAATTAAACCGCCTCCCAAAGTCCTGCAAAATCCTCTTGCATTTGTTTCTGATAATCATTCAGCATTTCAATTTTATTATTGGGTACGTCATATTTAATCTTAATAAGCTTTTCGACCCAACCGCATGAAAGAATTTTGTCGATAGAAACACCTTTCTGCAAAGCCTCTTCCGACAGCTTGTAAAAGCATAAAATTGCTTTCATCATGTGATACTGCTTTTCAAGGGGAACAAAAGTATCTTCCTTATGAAAAGCATTCTGCTGTAAAAATCCTACTCTGACAACCCTTGCCGTTTCAATAAGCAGTTTCTGGTCGTCTGGAAGAACGTCCGTACCCATAAGCTTTACTATTTCCATAAGCGTGTTTTCCTCAACAAGAATATTGGAAATTTCTTGTCTTACACTCATGAAATCCTCAGCTACATTTTTTATATAATAGTCCTGCAAATCGTCAATGTATTCGGAATAACTGGTGTTCCAGTTAATTGCAGGGTAATGTCTTGCATAAGCAAGAGATTTATCCAATGCCCAAAAACAGCGTACAAAACGCTTTGTATTTTGTGTAACAGGTTCGGAGAAATCCGCTCCCTGAGGGGAAACCGCTCCGATAACAGTAACAGAACCCTCTTTTCCGTTCAGTGTTTCCATATATCCTGCACGCTCGTAAAATTCTGAAATTCTTGACGGCAGGTAAGCAGGGAAACCTTCCTCAGCAGGCATTTCTTCAAGACGTCCTGAAATTTCTCTCAAAGCCTCCGCCCATCTTGATGTGGAATCTGCCATAATTGCAATATGATAGCCCATGTCACGATAATATTCAGCTAAAGTAATTCCCGTATAAATGGACGCCTCTCTTGCCGCAACAGGCATATTCGAAGTGTTGGCAATAAGTACCGTTCTGTCGGTCATAGGTCTTTGGGATTTCGGGTCGATAAGCTCGGAAAATTCTTCAAGAACCTGCGTCATCTCATTTCCACGCTCGCCGCAGCCGATATAAACAATGATATCAGCGTCGCACCATTTTGCAAGCTGGTGCTGAGTCATGGTTTTTCCCGTTCCGAATCCTCCCGGAATAGCCGCCGTACCGCCCTTTGCCACAGGCAGGATAGTATCAACAATACGCTGTCCGGTAATAAGCGGTCTTGTAATAGGCAATCTTTTTCTAACTGGTCTTGGAGTTCTTATAGGCCATTTCTGACACAAAGAAAGCTCTTCTATTTTACCATTTTTGCCTTTGATTTTCACTACAACATCATTTATAGCATAATCTCCGTCCTGAGCCGTCCAGATAACTTCTCCGCCCTTTGACAACGGTGAAAGCATACACTTATGCACAATAGCAGGCGTTTCGGGACAAGTGCAGTAAATATCACCTGCTGAAAGAGTATCTCCGACTTTTGCTGTAACAGTAACCTTGTACTTTTTTACTTCGTCAAGAGAAGATACGCTTGCACCATCGGAAATAAACGCTCCTGAAAGATGTTCAAGGCTTTTAAGAGGTCTTTCGATTCCATCGAAAATATTATCAAGTATTCCAGGACCTAAAATCGCCGACATAGGCGAACCGGTTGACTCAACAGGTTCGTTTGGTTTAAGTCCGGTTGTACCTTCATAAACCTGAATTGTTGTGAAATCATTCTGAATTCTGATAACTTCTCCGATAAGACGCTTTTCGCCTACATAAACCATTTCCTGCATGGCAAAGGTCTTTGTGTTCTTAACCGTAACCACAGGGCCGTTTATAGAATAAATCTTATCCATTACATTTCCTCCCTGCCGTCAAGAATAAGCTCTCTGCGTTCAGTAAATTTTTCACGCTCTTCCTGAATACAAGCGTCAAATGTGTAATCAAAAGCAATATTTTTATCATCAAAAATAACCATAACTCCGCCAAGCTCGAAGGTTTCGTTCTCGCAAACATCAAATTTTCCGCCGAAGGAAAGCTTTTCAGCAAATTTCATGTCTTTATGGCAAAGATAAACCGTACCTTTTTCATCAGGATACTGCTTAACACATTCACTGACTTTTTTCATAAGAAAATCCTCATATTCTGCGGATTTCTGAAAATCTTCAAGTCTTGATTTAACCTTTTCAAATACGTTGGAAATAAGCTCCTCACGGCGAAGAAGAAGTCTGCGTTTTTCTTCAAGCCCGAGAGAAGAAATCTCCCTGACAGCTTTTGCATTTTCCTCGCTGTCGCAGCGTCCGCACATTCCGTTTTTGTAGCTTTCAGCATCGTGTTCAGCCTTTTTAAGCCTTGACTTTGCCTCGTTCTCAGCCTTTTTTATAATCTTACGAACCTGCACGTCGGCATTATCAAAAACCGCATTTTTAAAGCGGTCAAGTTTTTCTGTTTCATTATACATATCAAGTTCTCCTTGTGCAGTATTACAGCTTTATTCCCACAGCCTCCGACAGGTATTTTGAAATAGTTTCCGAAATTTCCGAGGTTGCATGACGGTCGGGAATTTCTACAATAAGAGGAGTCTTTCGGTTCAATTTGTAGTCATAAACCTTTTCCCTGCACTGTTTAACAGTAAGCTCGGTCATAAGGACAATTCCTACGTCCTCCATTTCCATAGCTTTGTCAAGAGCCTCTTCAACCTCGTCGGGAGCGTGGGCAACAACGCCCTCAACACCTGCAAGCCTCATACCCATCTGAGTGTCAATATTATCGCTTATAAGATAAAATTTCATAAAAAATCCTATTTATCCTCCGATATTTGAGATAATAAGAATTGAAATAAGCAAGCCGTAAAGAGCAATACCTTCGCCCAATACTACGAAAATAAGAGCCTTAACAAAGTTCTTTGGGTCTTCGGAGGTTGCTCCGATAGCCGCAGGAGCACCTGCCGCAACTGCAATACCTGAACCGATACAGGAAAGACCTACTGCAAGAGCCGCCGCAAGGTATCCAAGACCTGCACCTGTTGAAAGAGCGGCAATCATACTGCCCTCTTCACTAGCTGCACTTACAAGCTTGCCCATTGGCAGAATAAAGAACAAAGCCGAAACTCCGAAGAATGTGCAGAGATTGCCGATAAAAGCTCCTTTTACAGATTTCTTGCCTGTTTTAATTCTCTTAGCCATAATGATAAAAGGAACAGACAAAAGAATGACTGCAATAAGTGGCAGTAAAAATAACTTTAACATAATAAATTCCTCCAAATATAATTTATTCAACAGCCGATGAGAATTTTACTCCCACAGGCTCAAAAGGTTTTCCTTTACCGTCGTTGAATCGTGAGAATATCTCGTAAAATTCAAGTCTGATAATCTGAATTGCGACAATCATACCCTCCATAGCCATAACGAACAGATTTCCGACAATCAGTACAATAGGCTTTCCGATTGCCCCGAAACTCTCCATAAGCGTCATAACAACCAGCATCATTCCTGCATGGGAAAGTACAAATCCGCCGACTCTCAGGAAAGACATGGTATTTGACACATAACTAAGGAGAAACTCAAACATTTCAAAGAAGTTTTCTACGATAAATCCTCCTATTGTCATGTTCTCATCATCTTCGGAAAGTTTCCACTTCTTATATTTCACGGCTATTGAAAAAGGCACACGGCAGAATATACATATTAAAGGTATGACTATAAGGAATATGACAAATGCAGGGGACATGATTTTCATATCAAAAAGCATTGTGCCTACAACCGCCGCAGCGACGGAAGAATAGAATACAAATCCCGCTATTCCGTTACAGCCGAAAATCGCCTTTTCGTAGTCCTTTTGCTTAAATCCTATATAAATATTAAGTATCATGGATATTAAAATAAGAGCCACGCCTATTCCAACAGCCGTCAGCAGAATGAAATTCGTCTGATGAAAAACTTTCAGAGGCAGAAAATCAATTCCGATACTTTCATAAATCGGGTCAAGCAGTTCTTCAAAGCCGAATACTGAACCGTAAAGCGTTCCGAAAACCATGCTTGAAAGCCCCACTCTTGACATCATTCCGCCTGCTCGCTTGTTAAACTTCTTGCCGACGATCAATCCCAGCAGAACAATCAGAAATCCTTGTCCTAAATCTCCGAACATGATTCCGAAAAGCAAGGTATATGTTACCGCCACAAAGGATGTTGGATTAAATCCGCCGTAATCAGGCAAGCCGTACATTTCAACAAGCATTGAGAAAGGTTTTGTAAGCTTGCTGTTTTTCAGCATAGTAGGCGGAACGCAGGAGGCGTCGCCGTCGGGAGGCAGAAATACTATTGAAACTGATTTGAAACTATCAAAATAAGCTTCAAATCTCTTTTTATCCTTAGTGGGAACAAATCCCTTGATGTAGAATTTATTTCCGATCTGCCCAACCTTCCGCCGCAGCTCGAAGGTATCATGAAACTGTCTTAGTTTTGAAAATGCCTTCTGTATTTCATCAACATATTTTTGGGAAAGAGCGTCAATTTTACCCTTGCATTCGTCTAAAATCTTCTGATTTTCCTCTATTTGAGAGTTAAGTCTCTTTTCCGCCTCGTCGGTATTTCCTGTAACAAAATCAGGAATAATGATTCTTTCAAAATACATTGAGCGGAAAATCTCGTCAACCATAGCCTTGTCCTTAACGGGACAAAAATACATTCCCCAGCAGAAACTTTCTCCCGTTTCAAAAGGAACAAAGAAAAATGTTTCCTTATAATAATCAAGCTTAGGCAGGTTATCCATAGGTAATTTTCCAACCCTAACGGCAACGTGTCTGCAAGAAAAAATTTTGTCAAAATCGCTGTTCAAGCCTTTCAGGTGGGCAACCTGAACCAAAGTTCCTTTAAGCTCTGAAACTTTCTGTGAAGCAGTCTGAACTTTTTGATTAAGTTCCAAAAATTCGCTTTCTATCTTGTCGCACAAAGCGGAGAAATCCTCAGGTTTATTTATTTCAAGCTTTGAAAAATCCGTTTCAGCAAGCTGTATTCCAAGAGAATTTGCAAGCTGAGCTGTCTTTTTCAAAGGCGAATTATAAGGATTTTTCTCGTTTAACAATCTCATTTTACTGTTTTCTCCGCCTGACGCCGCCGGCTCCATATGAAAACACCCGCTTTCACAGCAACAGGAAAGAACCTCGTTAAGCTCATGGGTCATACCAACTATATTTACCAGTTCCATCTTTTCTATTGCCATCTATACCGCACTCCTTTCGCAAAGAAATTCAGCATACGATAATTTTCTCCTCGATAACGGAAGGGTCAACCCCATATCGTATACCCTCTATAATATGAATAATGTCGTTTGCTTCGATTTCGCAAAGCATTACAAAAGCATACATAACAGCGGGAGCGTCCTGACAAGAGGATATTACCCGTTGAAGTTGTCTGAAACTTGTTTGCCTCATTCTGGTTTCAATAAAATCGGCGCTTTTTCCACTGCGATAAGCCTTGTCGAGCCATTCTTCCATGGCCTCAGCATTTTCGCATTCATAAAATTTTTCAAGCTTTTTATGTCCCATAAGAGAATACTTTATCTGTCTTGCTTTAATCGCCTCTGCCGAATAGCCGAAAAAGACTTTCATTCGGTAAGCGTTAATAATATTCAGCGAGTCGATTTCTCCGAAAACAAGCTTTTTAAGCTGTTCTCTAACCGAACCCGAATAATGTTTCTCAATTTCATCATAAAGATATTTGTAATAAGCCTGCCTTAACTGCAATTCACATTCGGTATAATCAATCACCTTGCCGTCAGTAAGAGGAACTGAAACAAGTGCTTTATAATAAGGAGTAGATTTCAGCATACGGAGCAAATCTTCAAAACTGTCCGCCTTGCTGAGTTCAAGCAGGTTTATCTTTGAATGTTTAATCACATAGCCGGGCAATTCGTTTAAATAACCGTTGTCATACCCGGAATTTATATTGTTGATAACGGACAGAATACATTCTGTTTCACGCCGTCTTAAAAGAAAATCATAAAAAGGCTGTTTATCAAGCCCTTGAAATTTGCAAAGCCTTACATAAGTATCGAAATTATTTTTCTTCAAAAGCTGTTCAAGAAATCCTCTGTGTACGGTGTTTGGGTCAACGTCCTGAAAACAATCTCTGTATCTGGGCGTATGAGCAAGATAATCCGCTACCTCAGAAACACTTCGTCTTGAAAGCATATCATGATAATTTTCTTTGGTAAACATTTCTCCGTGAATGGAACGTATCTTTGCAACTGTTGCATTTGAGGAAAAGCTTTCAAGCAAAATTCTCACTCTCCCTTATATCATACCGACAAAATTCTTTCTGCGATTTCTTCTGCCCATGCGTCTGAATTTTTTTCAAAAAGCTTATCAAGAGCATTTATTTTTATATCGGTTTCTGCATGAGCCTTTGCAGATTTCTCCTGAACTTTCTTTTCAGTTTTTGCCTGCATTTCGGTTCTGTGCAGTTCAACAGCCTTTTCGCTCTTAGCTTTGATTTCAGTGCATTTTTTGTCGGTGTCCGCAAGAATTTGTTCGCTTTTCTTTTGAGCCTGACAGATTTTTTCTTCGGCAAGTCTGTCGGTTTCAAGAATTTCAGAAATTATATCCATAACTATAAACCTTCTCTCGCAGTTTTCATAACATTACTATTTTACACTATTTTAATAATTATATCAAGGGAATACGCACATTGTTACAATATCTTTATGCATCTTTTACTAATTGATATCAGACATTTTGTGCATTTTTACATCATAATAATTCTCTTTGTTCAGAATATACATTTTATTCTTGCTGAATCGGTTAAAATTTTAGATTTATAAAGCAATATTCCCTTGACAAAGAGGGGAAAAAGTGTTATAGTTGTATGTATCGCAAGAACAACTGTATGTTGGAGGTGGACTGGGGTTGCATAACAAGGAGAACAAGCTGGTTATTGTCAGCTCTGAGGTTTTGCCTGAGGTTATCCTGAAAGTTCTTACAGCCAAGAGAATGAAGGCAAGGGGAGAGGTTTCCACTTCTACCGAGGCTTGCAAGGCTGTTGGGATTTCGAGAAGTGCCTATTACAAGTACAAGGATTCTGTTTTTAATTATGAGGAACAGCTTACCAATAATATTGTGTCGGTGTATTGCATACTGCGTGATGAAAAGGGCGTGCTTTCTTCTATTATTTCTAAGCTTTATGAGCTTAATACGAATATTCTGACCATTAATCAGAATATTCCTATTGATTCTGTGGCAACAGTCACATTTTCTGTGAGATTTGAGCGTGATTCGCTGAATACCGTCACAATTACCAAGGAACTTTCAAAGGTTCAGGGGGTTGTTGACGTTAAAATTATTTCAGGTGAATAATATATATTTATAAAAGGAATGAGGGTATTTTATATGTGTAAGGTAGGAGTAATTGGATACGGCGTTGTAGGTTCCGGTACAGTTGAGCTTTTTATGAAAAACAGAGAGTCTATCTCCAAGAAGGTAGGCAGAGATTGTGATATTAAGTATATCTGTGATTTGAGAGATTTTCCTGGTGATCCGTTTGAGGATAAGATGATAAAGGATTTCAATATCATGCTTAACGATGATGAGGTTGAGGTTGTCGCAGAGGTTATCGGCGGAATTCATCCTGCTTATGATTTTACAAAGGCTTTGCTGGAAAAGGGTAAGAGCGTTGTAACTTCAAATAAGGCTCTTGTTGCAGAGAAAGGTGCGGAGCTTATTGCTATTGCCAAAGCACATAACTGTAACTATCTGTTTGAGGCAAGCGTGGGTGGCGGTATTCCTATTTTGAGACCGTTGAACAAGTGTCTTGCAGGTAACGAAATTTTGCAGATCTCAGGTATTCTTAACGGTACAACAAACTTTATTCTCTCTAAGATGATTAAAGACCAGATGGATTTTGAGACTGCTCTTAAAATGGCTCAGCAGTTAGGCTACGCAGAGGCTGACCCTACTGCCGACATTGAGGGTGAGGACGCTTGCAGAAAGATTTGTATTCTTGGTTCTTTGGCTTACGGCAGACATATTTATCCTGATATGGTTCATTGTTCAGGTATTACAAAGATTACACTTGACGATGTTGAGTATGCTGAAAATGCAGGCTATGTAATTAAGCTTATCGGTACTGTTAAGCCTTACGGCGACGACGGAAAGCTTACGGCAATCGTTTGCCCACGACTTGTTCCGAAGTCTAATCTTCTTGCGTCGGTTGACGATGTTTATAATGCTATCAGCGTAACAGGTGACGGAGTTGGCGACGTATTGTTCTATGGTCAGGGCGCTGGTAAGCTTCCAACAGCTTCCGCAGTAGTGGGTGATATTATCGATTGCCTGAAACACCGTGACAGAGTTCTCGCAATCAACTGGGAGGATACAAACGATAAGAGCTTTGTTGTTAATTACAAGGAAACAGAGGTTTCTATGTATGTAAGAATCAAGGCTGAAAATGCTGAATCTTTGAAACCGTCTATTTCCGAGATGTTCGGCAAGCTTATGTATATTGAGAGGGCCAACAGACCTGATGATGAAATCGCATTTATTACTCCAAGCATGAAAGAGTCTGATATTGACGCTAATCTTGCAATTCTTTCTCATTCTGCTGAAATCGCAAGCAAAATCAGAATGTATTAAGGCAATACCGCACAACTACCGCCTAACGGCTTTGTGTACGTCTAACTTGCCAATTTTCCGT
>JBJERA010000316.1:0-18102 GCA_051882035.1 Hominimerdicola sp. | reverse complement strand
CAGACTTTATGCTATTAACCCAGAGAACGGTTTCTTTGGCGTTGCTCCTGGTACAAACGCTAATTCTAACCACAATGCTCTTGAATCTGCAATGAAGAATACAATCTTCACTAACGTTGCTATCAATAATGATGACAACACAGTTTGGTGGGAGAAGCTCGATAAGAATCCTCCTGTAAACGCTACTGAGTGGACAGGCAAGAAGGTTAACGGTCCTGAGTATATTGCTGAGGGAAATACTCTTGCACATCCAAACTCAAGATTTACAGCTCCTGCTGAAAACTGCCCATGCATTTCTTCTGAGTTCAACAATCCACAGGGCGTGCCAATTTCCGCTATCATTTTCGGCGGAAGAAGAGCATCTACAACTCCGCTTGTATATCAGTCATTTGACTGGACACACGGTACTTATGTAGGTTCAGCTGTTTCTTCTGAGACAACTGCTGCTGCAACAGGTGCTGTTGGCGTACTTCGTCACGACCCAATGGCTATGAAGCCATTCATTGGTTACAATGTAGGCGATTACTGGGCTCACTGGCTTGAAATGGGCGAAAAGCTTGGCGACAAGGCTCCTAAGATCTTCAACGTTAACTGGTTTAAGCAGGACGAGAACGGTAACTTTATTTGGCCTGGTTTCGGCGACAACATGAGAGTTCTCGATTGGATCATTAAGAGATGCGAGGGTACTGTTGACGCTAACGAAACAGCTATCGGTTACGTTCCAAAGCCTGAGGATCTTAACCTTGAAGGTATCGAGGACGAAGTAACACCTGAAATTCTTGACAAGCTTCTTGCTGTTGATAAGGATCTTTGGGTTGCAGAAATTGCTGAGATGCGCAGATACTATAAGGACGATATCGCTGCTAAGGGCGGTAAGGTTCCTGCTGAACTTCTTGCACAGCTTGACGCTCTTGAAGCAAGACTTAACAAGTAATTAAATATTCGCATAAAGTTTTTAACTTCGTGCCATGTCTTTTTAAGACGTGTTAAAAACAATGTGAACTTAATAAACGAAAAAGACTTTCCGATTTGGAAAGTCTTTTTTTGCGTTATTTGTCTTATTTTTTAGTCTTTATTATTTTTATAAACTGCTCCCAAAGGCTTTTTTCTTGTAACTCGGTCTATGAGCGGAGTGAGAATGTTCATAATCAGAATCGCATATGGAACGC
Source organism: Hominimerdicola sp. (assembly GCA_051882035.1). Classification (GTDB taxonomy): domain Bacteria; phylum Bacillota; class Clostridia; order Oscillospirales; family Ruminococcaceae; genus Hominimerdicola. The sequence goes on along the minus strand of JBJERA010000316.1, from coordinate 16,933 downwards.
CATAAATCAGTGGAGTTCTTAATCTTATAATGCAGGTGATAAGCCCACAGCCTATTCCGAAAATAATTTTTCCCGTTTTGGTGATAGGAGTGGTAACGCTGTCGCTTGCCATGAAAATTGCTCCAAGCATTACTCCGCCTGCAAGAATCTGATAAATTCCGTCTTCGTTCAGAATATATGAAAATGCAAGAACAGTTCCGATGAATGCAAGAGGCGCATGGGGTGAAATAACCCTTACCACACAAAGGTAAATTCCGCCTACTAGCAAAGCGAATGCGGAAACTTCTCCCAGATTGCCGCAGCAGTTTCCTATGAAAAGATTAAGATAGCTTTCAGATTTCGTCACAAGCGGATTTGCGTCTGTAAGTATTGCATCTGGGTCGTAAAAAGGTACAGCCCATGTGGTCATTTGCTCATGAAATAAGAGTGAAAGTGCAATTATTCCCAAGATTGCAGGGTTGACGAAATTTTTTCCCAGTCCGCCGAAAAGCTGTTTGGCAATTACTATGGCAATAAATGTGCCTATCAACGCAATCCAATATGGGGTCGTAACGGGCAGATTGAATGCTAAAATCATGCCCGTTACCGCTGCCGAAATATCGTTGGTTGAACTTGGACGTTTTAGTATTATATTAAAAAGACCTTCCCATGCCATAGCTGAAATTATGCAAAATCCTGTAAGCATTAATGCCCTTCCGCCGAAGAAAAGCCCCGATACCAAAAGTGCCGGAACAAGAGCGATTATAACATTAGTCATAATTTTAGAGGTTGAATTATTGTCCCTTATGTGAGGAGAGGGACTTATGTTAAGCTTTTCCACAGTATTCCTCCTTATGATTTGACAAGCTCTTTGGCAAGCTGATTTTTCTCTGCAAGATTTCGCTTTGCAGGGCAAATGTATGAGCAGGCTCCGCAGTTAATGCAAAGGTTTATTTTCATTTTTGTTAAAGTGGCCTTGTCTTTTTTGTCGTATGCTTTTTCAAGAAGATTTGGCATAAGTCCCATTGGACAAGCGTCAATACATTTACCGCATCTTATGCAGTTTGTTTGTCGGCACTTATCTTCAATTCTGCTGTGGGCAATAGGCTTTGCAAAGGCTAAAATCGCATTTGTGGTTTTGCAGAGGGGCGTATTTAAATCTTCCGCGCATAATCCCGTCATCGGGCCTCCGCAGATAAGTTTGTCAAGACATTCCTTGTTGCAGTCGGCAAAACTAAGCAGTTCGTCATAAGTTGTTCCGATAGGTGCAACAAGATTGCAAGGAGTTTTGATTACATCACCGTCAATGGTAACACGTCTTGAAACCAATGGCATACCCGTTTGGATGTAATTGTAAATAAATCCGACGGCAGAAACATTTAATACAATTATCCCTTGATCGATAGCCTGCTGTCCCTCTTTGATAAGTCTGTCGGTAGCGGTGTAAACAATAACTTTTTCTGCCTCCTGAGGGTATCTTGATGTCGGACAAATCAAAGAAATAGATGGGTCATCGGCAGTTTTTTCTCTGAAAAGCTTTATTGCCGTTGGTTTATTATCTTCAATTACTATGTAAGCCTTCTCGATATTAAGGAGCTTTTTGATAAGCTTTATTCCGCTGATAATACTGTCGGAATTTTCAAGCATTTCACGGTAATCGCCGGTGACATACGGCTCGCTTTCGCAGGCATTTATTATAAGAGAATCAATATCATACTTATCCTCGTCAAAATCAAGCTTTAAATGAGTGGGAAAACCTTCTCCGCCGAATCCGCAACAGCCGGATTCTCTGACCGCTAGGCACAAGCTTTTTTTATCAAAAACCTTCGGAGGTTTCACATCAGGCGATTTTTCCTGTTTGCCGTCTGTTTCAATTTCAACCGCCTTACATACCTTTCCGCCAGCAAGGGTAATTTCGGAAATTCCAATAACAGTTCCCGAAACCGACGAATGTACGGGGCATGACATTAATGCACCGCTGTCACCGATTTTTTGTCCAACAAGTACGCTGTCACCCTTTTTTACTAATGGATTGCAAGGCTCTCCGTTGTGCTGTAACATAGGTATCCTGACAGTTTTCGGAGTGGGAATTTTAAAAGATTCACTGTTTTCTGTACCTTTTTTGTGAGGCAGAAAAATTCCGTTTATTTTCATAATCAATAATCACCCTTTTGTTAAGGCAATAACCGTATAATTATTGAGAATTGCCTTGAAAAATCAATAAGTATATGTTATAATAAATATATCTGCCCGACAATATGTTCGGGCTTATCAACTGCTTATGCTCAGAAGAAAAAGCTCGCAGTCTTTGATAAATTCTCTGACGTCCCAGCTTTTTTCAATAGGAACTTCAAGCTTTTTTTGATTAACATGGCTTTTTGTTACAAAATTGCGTAACTGTTCCGGAGTGTGATTTATCAGCTTGCTCGCCAATCGGGTTGCCTGCTCCTCGGTTAATCCCAGCAGAGTGTCGGAATTATGCGGGTTAAGGATATAAAGTTCTCGGAAAACCCAGTATACGCACATTTTCAGATATATGGTTACTCCAAGTTCAAGATTTGGCGATTCGGTATCCTCGATAAGCAGCATTAAAAGCTCTATATATCGGGAAATATCTTTTGTATTTTCGGTTGATTTGAGAATGGACGAGTCCTTACAGTTGTTTTCGCCGAATACCAGTTCATATGGTATCTGATAATATTGTATCAACTCCACGATAAAACCAATCGTGAACAGCTTTTTGCCGTTTTCCACAGCCGAAAGATACGACTGAGTCACTCCAAGTGCCTCTGAAACCTGTTTTTGAGTAAGTCCTTTGCTTTTTCTAACTGCTTTAAGTTTGTTGCCTATTTTTTCTTGGAAAAATTTGTTCTGTTCTTCTGTCATAGCAAAAATCCCCTTTGTTTTCTATTTTTAATTACTTATTAACATTATACAACAAATTTCTTCGTTTGTAAAGAAAATTATTCCTATTTGTATTTATGCAAATAAAAATATATATCTAAATGTATAAGGAGGTAGGGCTTGCAGACAGCAAGCGTTTATATGAAAGGATACAGAATTATTTTTATCCGTCATGGTATGACTGAGGCGAATGAAAAAGGCAGATACATCGGAACTACTGATTTGCCGTTAAGCAGTGAGGGCGCAAAGCTTTTGTATGAAAAAATTGATAAATATGACTATCCGCCTGTTCAGAAGGTGTATACTTCCCCATTAAAAAGATGCAAGCAGACGGTTTCTATTCTTCAACCGAACCGACTGACTGTTGATATCGACCTGCTGAGAGAAATGGATTTCGGCGAGTTTGAGAACAAGTCTGCCGAGGAGCTTATGGAAAGAGACGATTACAAGGAGTTTATCAAGGGCGGTCTTGACAATCCTCCGCCTAAGGGCGAAAGTATGAGAGATGTTGTGAACCGCTGTTATGAGGCTTTGAACATTATTATTTCAGACATGATGTATGAGGGGCTTACTAATGTTGCGGTGTTTACTCATGGCGGAATTATTATGAATATGCTCAGCTGTTTCGGTGTTCCGAAAAGAAAGGCGATGGATTATGCCTGCGATTTTGGCGAGGGCTTTGAGGTTCTCGTTACTGCGTCAATGTGGCAGAGATCCGGAGCTTTTGAGGTTTTGGGAACTTATCCTATTCGTGAGGAGATAAAAGACTACACTATTGCCGACCTTGAAGAAGAACTTGGTTCAGGGGCTGACGGTCAATAACCTTATAAATGGTGATTTAATATGTTAAGCGATAAAGAAATAAAAAAGCAGGCTAGAGAACGATTAAGCGTAAATGGTGGAAACTGCATATCTTTAATGCTTTTTCTTTTTGCGGTAATTGTTTTTATCGGGCTTTTCGAGCTTACTTTATATCTGCTCCTGAAAAATCTTGGTTTTGAGTGGTTTTTTGATTTTTCGCAGATTGGAAAGAATATGGTTGTAACTGCTTACTGGGGTGTTCAGGCTGCGGTGATAATTATTGTGATTACGGCGGAATTTAATGTAAACCGACGGCTTTTTATGGATATTTGCCGAGGAGAAGATTATGTTGCAACCCGACAATACATAAATTATAATTCTGTAAAATATTATTCAAGGGCGCTGTTTTCCTCTTTGATATATAATCTTTTGAAATTTTTCGTGGCAGTTCCGCTGTGTCTGGGTATTTACGGAGTGTATTACTGGGGCTGGGTATGCAGGCTTAACGAACTTACGTCAATAGGTTTGCTGTGTTTTATGATGTCCTTAGGATTTTCCTTGGTTTGGCTTGGCGTGTGGGTTCGTTACTGCATATCACTTGTGCTGACACCCTACATAATGGCTCTTAATCCAAGAACCAATATTTTTGACGCCTGTGATTTATCTGTCAGACTTATGGAAGGTCAGCATTTCAGATATTTTAAGTTTATGGTGTCTTTTATAAAATATATTCTTACGCTGCCGTTTTTTTATCCTTTTTTTGCGTTGTTTCCATATTTCGAGATATGCTATACAATATTAATGGAGGATATTCTCGGCGATTATTGGCAGGATAAAATTCCTGGAATGTTAAAGAGATGGAAGAAATATCAGTGATGGAATTTATCGTTGCAAATGCAGAGGACGGAAAGCTTTTAGGCGAGGTTTTAAAGCAGAGAGGAATTTCCCGCAGGCTTATAACAAAGCTTAAACGCACTGACGGCGGAATAATGCGTGACGGAAAGTTGGTCAGGACAGTTGACGAGGTTTATTACGGCGATAAAATTGTTCTGTCAGAGGGCGAGGGGGAAACTCTTGAAGCCAACGAAAACCTGCACGTTAAAATTCTTTATGAAGATAACGACTTAATTGTGTTCGACAAGCCGTCTTTTATGCCTTGTCATCCGTCAATCAATCACAGAACGGATACTTTGGGAAATTTTTTTGCATATTACTGCAAGGGACTGACCTTTCGTCCTGTAAACCGCTTGGACAGAGATACAAGCGGTTGTGTTGTTGTTGCCAAAAATCAACATTCAGCTCATTTTCTTCAAAATTGCTGTGAGAAAAAATACTATGGTCTTGCGGAGAATTTTCCTTTTTCGGGAGGAAGAATTTCCGCTCCTATTGCAAGGGAAACTGAGTCTATAATAATCAGATGTATTCGTGAAGACGGTCAGTATGCGGTTACAAATTATCGGGTTGTTGCAAGAAAAGGTGAAAATGCTCTTATTGAATTTCTTCTTGAAACAGGAAGAACTCATCAGATAAGAGTTCATATGGCGCATATTGGATTTCCACTTATTGGTGACGGTATGTACGGAGGTAACTGCGAAAGGCTGAAAAGCCAGGCTTTGCATTGCAAGGAAGTGAGTTTTATTCAGCCCACTACAAAAGAGAAAATTACGGTGAGATCCAATATCCCAAATGAATGGGATTTCTGACAGGAGAGTGTTTTTATGGAGATTTCCGCTGAACTGAAAAATGCGATAGAAAGCAGAAGTTCGAGCTACAAAACAAAAGAGCTTATAAAAATTTCCGAAACGATGACTAAGCGTTATAGAGATGAAAGCGGAAAGGGCGAAAGTCTTGTGCGTACCGAGGCGGAGGCTTTGGTGTATTCAATCGTCAGAATGCCTGCCACATTCGGGGCTGTTTCAAAGGCTTTGGAATATACTATGGAATGTGTTGACTGCAAGATAGACAGCCTGCTTGACGTTGGGGCAGGAACGGGTGCGGTTTCATGGGCTTGCAATGAGATTTGTTCGCCTGAAAGCATTGTTTGTCTTGAAAGAGAAAGTGTGATGATGAATTTCGGCAAGTCCCTTATGACCGAAAGTCAAACGGCTCTTGCCAATGCGAAATGGATAAAGAAGGATATTTCGGCAGGCGAGTTTCCCTATAAAGCGGATTTGGTGGCTGCGTCATATGTTCTCAGCGAGCTGTCTGAGGAACAGCGTAAAAAAACGCTTTTGAAACTATGGGATTGTGCGGATAAGCTTTTGCTTATTATCGAGCCGGGAACGCCTGAGGCTTTTCGTCAGCTTAAAGCATCAAGAGAATTGCTGCTGAGCAAGGGTGCAGAAATAGTTGCTCCTTGTCCTCATAATGGGCAATGCAGGCTTGCGGAGGACGATTGGTGTCATTTTACAGCAAGAATTTCAAGGAGCAGACTGCACAAGCTTATTAAATCGGGAGATGTGCCTTATGAGGACGAAAAATTCTCTTTTATGGCATTTTCAAAAATTCCTTGTACTAAGGTCGGAGCAAGAGTTCTTCGTCATCCCATGATTGAAAAGGGTAATATTACCTTGCAGGTTTGTGCCAAAGACGAAAACAAAACCCTTAAAATACGGAAGCGTGACGGCAGTGCTTTTAAAATTGCGAGAAAAGCTCAATGCGGCGATTTACTGGACATTTAGGAGGTACAAATGAAAGAAAAGTTAAAAAAATTACAGGGGGAATTGCAGAATATATTTTTATCGCTGCTGTTCGGCTATTTTTTGTCGAATATTTATCTGCTGATTTTTAATAAAAGCGCAGTTGACGCAAATCAGAAATTTTACGCTGACTCGGTAGTGCTGTCGGAACTGTTGGTGCTTACTTTATCCTTTGGTTTGGTGTGTTTTAGTCTGCATACTGCCATGAAAGCGTCTGTTCCATGGCTGCTGACTTTTTCGGCGTTCAGCTACATAATGGTATTTGAGTGGAAATTACAGGGCAAATCCCCTTATGTATGTTTTGTTTTTATAGCGCTGGCTTTGGTTTTCGTGCTGAAATGCTGTCCCGATATTGAGTTCGGGAAGTTTATTTCCGAAAAAATCAAGAAAATCGGAGTCAAGCGGGTTGAAATATTTTTTGTTGTGGTAGTTTCGCTGATTTTCTTTTGGTTTTTCAGCTACGGAACGGTAAAAAGATACGAGGGATACGGTTCTTCATGTTTTGACTTCGGGCTTTTCGCTCAGATGTTTGAATACATGGCGAAAACGGGAATACAGTATTCCACACTTGAAAGAAACGAACTGCTTACTCATTTTACAGTACATTTTTCACCGATTTTCTATTTAATGCTACCGTTTTATATGATTTGGAGGACTCCTCAGTGTTTGCTTGTGTTGCAGGCTTTGGTGGTAATAAGCGGAGTTATTCCTGCATATAAGCTGTGCAAAATGTTCGGTCTGAGAAGATTTGAAACTGTTATGGCTTGTATTGTTTATGTAAGTTTTCCTGCGTTTACAAGTGCGGGATATTATGATATTCACGAAAATGTTTTTCTTGCACCGCTGATTTTGTGGCTTATGTATTTTATGCGTAAGGAAAACATGGTCGCAACAGTTGTTTCAACACTTCTTGTGCTGTGCGTTAAGGAGGACGCAGGATTTTATCTTGTGTTTGCAGGTCTTTACTGGCTGTTCAGTTACAAGAAAAAGCGTATCGGAGCAGTTGTTCTGTCGCTGGGAGCATTAGGTTTTGTGCTTACTAATATGTTTATTAACATTTACGGCGAGGGAATTAAGGCTAATCGTTTTGACGTATTCATTACAAATCAGGACGCAGGACTTTTGGGAGTTATTATTAACGTTATAAAAAATCCTGCATATTTCATGGGAATGTTACTCTCGCCTGAGAAGATTTTGTTTGTGATACTTATGACATTGCCTTTGCTGTTTATGTGCTTTAAGCTGAGAAATTGGGGAGATTTGTTCCTGCTTGCGCCGTTTCTTATAATAAATCTCAGCACGGAATATACATACCAGTTCAGCATTGATTTCCAGTATATTTACGGCAGCGGGCCGTTGCTTTATTATTTGTATCTGAAAAATATTTCTGCTTGTGAAAACAGGAGAAAGCTTTTGGTTGTTTCGGCTATGTCATCGGTGCTGATATGGAATTTTGCGGTAAGCGGAAAATATCAGCTGTACGTTGAGTCAGCCAAGAACACTGAACCTATAAATGCCGCTAACCAGTGTATTGAAAGCCTTGATACAACGGCGGTAGTTTATGCGGATACATATATATCTCCTGCACTTTATAGGTTTGAAAATGTATATCTTCTTGACAATGCGGACGTATCTGACGCAGATTATATCCTGCTTGATACAAGAAACAGTAATTATAAAGAAAATCTTGAAAAATATATTAATGAGTTCCCGTTTTACGAGGAGCATGGTTATGTGGCTGTTATGAGCAGAGAATAAAGGTAACAACCCCCGAAAAGAGTGTTTCTTTTCGGGGGTTGTTATATTAAATTTACAAAATAATCATGATAATAAATCCGCAAATACAGGAAATTGGTACTCCAAGTATAATACCAAAAATTCCATCTTTAATACTTTTCCATGCATTTGAGGAGTATTCTTTATCCATATCTTCTGTTCCTGATAGCCTTACTTTTTTCCAATGTGCAAAAATTCCAATGTCTAAAACAACGACATCAAATAAATTTACAACAAACCAAATAATGTAACTATATAAAGTTCCTATTTTAAAGTCCCTAGCACCGGCAAAGTAAACAAGTCCAGTTAAAATAATGATAAAAATCAAACACACTATGAGTTTAGTGATTATCAAAGATATTGTTATCTTGTTTTTTTCTTTTGGAACATAATCAGGATTTTTTTCAATAAATCTTTTTTGTACTTCGGGAGAGTATTCATGTAACCATGCAACTTTGTTGTGTAAAGTTGAACCTACTATTGATATGCCAAAAATTAAACAAGCTACTATACATTCAATTATTAGAATCATATTGTCCTCCATTAAATTAATATGGTCATTATATCATATCAATAAATAAAAGTCAATCGACATAAAAATGGGCGGATAATATCCGCCCTACGAAATGTTATTATTGTAATGGTTATAATTCAAGGAACAATGACGCTAAGAAGATAATCAGAAGAAATACAGGAGCAATATATTTTATCATTACTCTGTAAAGTTTTACGGACTTAAATTCGCCTGAGCTTGTCAGTTCGTCCTCTATTGTTTTGGTTTTAATGACATATCCTACAAAAATGCAGGTTAATAAGCCAACTATCGGCATTAAAATATTGTTGCTTATGAAGTCGAAGAAGTCAAGAAAATTCTTGCCGAAAATTTTTACGTCACTGAGAACTCCAAATCCCAATGAGGACGGGATCGCCATTAAAAATGCAATGGCAACAATTATAAGACAAGCGAGCTTTCGACTGATTTTAAATTTGTCCTGAATGATTGAAACTATGGTTTCCATAAGAGAAACTGAGGAGGTTAGTGCGGCAAAAAATACAAGTATAAAGAATACTGCTCCGACAATATGGCCTCCCGGCATTGCGTCGAATACCTTAGGCAGAGTTACAAACATAAGGGTTGGGCCTGCTTTAAGCTTGCTTGTATCTCCGTTAGAAAATGCAAATACCGCAGGAATAATCATCATGCCGGCAAAAAATGCAATTCCGGTATCGAAAACTTCAATATGGCGGATTGATTTTTCAAGGTCGTCTTTTTTGCTGATATATGAGCCATAGGTTATCATTATTCCCATTGCCAGCGACAGGGAATAGAATAGCTGTCCCATTGCCGCAATCACCGTATTAATGGAGAAAAGCTTGAAATTCGGCTTTATATAGTATAAAAAGCCCTCCCATGCACCATTAAGGGTAAGGGAATAAATACTTATGCCTATTGTCATAACAATAAGAATCGGCATGAGAATTTTGCTCATTTTTTCAACGCCGTTCTGCACTCCGAAAAGAACTATTACAGCTGTAAGAATAAGATAAATTGCAAGAAAGATAATCGGTTGACTTGCACCTGAAATAAATCCCTCAAAATAGCTGTCGCTGACCGCCTCATGACCTTTTCCGGAAGCGTAAACGGTCATAAATTTAACTACCCAGCCCCCTATTACGCAGTAGTAAGGGAAAATTATTATTGGAACAAGAGCAGAAAGCCAGCCTACAAACGACCACTTTTCATTGAGAGCTTTGAATGCTCCAAGACAGCTTTTGCCTGTTTTTCTGCCTATTGCAATTTCGGTTGTCATAAGCGCAAAGCCAAAGGTTACGGCGAGGATAAGATAAATCAGCAGGAAAATTCCTCCGCCGTATTTTGCCGCAAGATATGGAAATCTCCAAAGATTTCCTAAGCCAACCGCCGAGCCTGCCGCTGCAAGGATAAATCCAAGACGGCTGGAAAACCCGGCTTTCTTTTCAGTTTTGTTTTCCACTTTTGATCACCGATCCTTTTCATATAATTTTATTCTGTCCGCTGTATCTTTTTGTATTCTCTGAAAGACTTGTTTCTTGCAAATCCTATTCCAAGAATAATCGCCATGCCTGCCCATACGAGGGGTTCGGAAATAATTATTCCCATATAGCCGATTTTTTTTGCAAGAATTTTTGCCACCAAAGCTTTACCTACAAGTTCCAAAACGCTTGAAAGTATAGGCGTAAGCTTATCATCAACGCCCTGCAAAGCGTTTCGGAAAATTATTACTATTGTTAAAACTCCGTAAAAAGCCGTATTGATTTTCAGGTATTTTTCCACTAATGAAACTATTTCGCTTTCACTTATTCCCGTAACAAGATGCACTAAAAACGGAGTGCAGAACCATGTTATTGCAATAACGATCAGCGACCAGCCCCATGTAAGCAGAGTTGCTTTCCAAACGCTTTCTTTTACCCTTGGAATAAGTCCGGCACCGAAATTCTGACTTGCAAGAGTAGCCGCAGACGCTCCGAAAACGGAAATCGGCAGGAAGTAAATTTCTGAAATTTTTCGTGCGGTAGTGTGAGCAACGATTGTATCTGTGCTGAAACTGTTTATTGCTCCCTGCATTATAAGCGAGCCAATTCCCACAAGAGAAATCATAAGCCCCATTGAAACTCCCGACGCATAAATATTTCCCGCCATTTTTATATCTGGGTAATAGTCGGAAGGCTTTGGTATAAGAGCCTTATGTTTGATAAAAATATAAATAACGCAAAGTAAAACGGAAATTCCCTGAGCTAAAACAGTTGCATAAGCCGCTCCCTTTACTCCGCTGTCTAGTTTGTAAATGAACAGAAAGTCAAGTCCTATATTTAAAAGTGTTGAAATAATAAGAAAAATCAGCGGTGAAACCGTATCGCCTACTGCTCTCAAAACTCCTGCGCAAACGTTGTAAAGCATTGTGACGGTCATACCTGCAAGGATAATGAAAATATAGTCCTTTGCCTGAGTAAAAATTTCATCAGAGGTATTAAGCGCTGTCAGCAGAGGTTCAAGAAAAATCAGGCTGACAGCTGTGAGCACTGCCGAAGTTACAAGTCCCAGTACAAGTGAAAGCGCCACAGACTTACGCATTTTGTCAAACTCTTTTGCACCGAAATATCTTGCGGTAACAAGGGAAAATCCGTTGGTAAGACCATTCAGAAACCCCACTACTACTGTATTGATTGCGGAGGTTGCTCCCAAAGCTGCCAAAGCGTTTTTTCCGAGAGCCTCGCCAACGATTCGTGTGTCCGCCAAATTATAAAAAAGCTGAAAAATGTTGCCCAAAAGCAATGGCACAGCAAAAGAAAAAATCAGCTTTGTTATATTCCCTTTTGTCAAATCTTTCATAATTATGACCGTACTTCCTTTTTCATCATAATGTGAGGGCAATGTTCGTCAAAAAATATGTCGCCAAATGGTTTATAGCCAAGCTTTGCATAAAATCCCTCTGCCTGCTTTTGCGCCGACAGGACACATTCTCCAAAATCATTTTGCCGTGCGTATTCTTCAAGAGTCAGTATAACTTTTTTGCCTAAATGTGCGCCTCTGTATTCTTTTAAAACAGCTACTCTGCCAATATGCGCCTCGCCGTTTAAAAAGAAAATTCTTCCTGTTGCAGCGGGCTTTTCATCCACATAAATAACACAATGAACGGCGGTTTTGTCGGTTTCGTCAAATTCATTTTTAAAGCCTTGCTCGCATATAAAAACTTTTTTGCGGATAATTTCAGCGTCAGGATTATTTTCAAGTCCTTTCGCAATCTTTACGGAAATTTGAGCCATTTTTTATACTTCCAATCTGATATGATAATGTAATAGGTTTTACCATAAAAAACAGGCGGTCAAAGACCGCCTGTAAAGGTTGTCCGCCGTTATTGCGAATTTGATATACAATGTTTGCTGCTTTATAAAACCTTTGACAAAAAGTCTTTAAGTCTTTGATTTTTAGGGTTTCCAAAGAATTCTTCGGGAGCTCCTTCTTCAAGAATATTTCCGTCTGCCATAAAAATAATTCGTGAGGCAACCTCTTTTGCAAAGCCCATCTCGTGAGTAACTACAACCATTGTCATGCCGTCATCTGCAAGCTGTTTCATAAGTTCAAGAACCTCGCCCACCATTTCCGGGTCAAGAGCGGAAGTAGGTTCGTCAAACAGCATAACCTCAGGATTCATTGCAAGGGCTCTTGCGATTGCAATGCGCTGTTTCTGTCCGCCTGAAAGCATATTAGGATATTCGTCGGCTTTGTCGGGCAGACCAACTCGCTCTAAAAGCTCCATTGCTTTTTTATCAGCCTCGTCCTTAGTCATAAGTCCTAGCTTTACTGGTGCAAGGGTAATATTTTTCTTTATTGTAAGGTGCGGGAACAGATTAAAATGCTGAAAAACCATTCCCATTCGCTGTCTTAGTTGATTAAGCTGAGTTTCGTTCGCCTTGGTAATATTTTCTCCGTCAAATATAATATCTCCCGAAGTAGGCTTTTCAAGCAGGTTAAGACAGCGCAGAAAAGTTGATTTTCCCGAACCGGAGGGCCCGATAATTACAACTTTTTCGCCTTTCTGAATGGTTTCGTTGATACCTTTCAGCACCTTGATTTCGCCGAAGGACTTTTCAAGATTTTTAACGTCTATCACTTGCGGAAAGCCTCCTTTCAAGTTTATTCACAAGCTTGGATAAAAATACTACCAGTATCAGGTAAACAAGGGCAACTGCAACAAGAGGGAAGAACGGGCTGTATGTCTGCGAACGGATAGTATCGCCTGCTTTTGTCAGGTCGTCAATGGCAATATAGCCTGCGATAGAGGTTTCTTTCAGCAGAACGATAAACTCGTTTCCCAGTGCCGGAAGCACGTTTTTAAACGCCTGTGGAAGAATGATCAAAATCATTGTCTGAGAATAACTGAAACCAAGACTTCTTCCTGCCTCCAACTGCCCGTTATCCACAGACATTATTCCCGAACGGACAATTTCGGCAACGTATGCACCTGAGTTGATTCCGAACGTGATAACAGCAACGAGAATTTTGTTTATGGGTACAGTTGCAAAAATTATGAAGTAGAATATCAGAAGCTGAACAACCGTCGGAGTTCCTCTGATAACAGTAAGATACACCTGACAAACCGCGTTTGCAACTTTAAACTTTCCTGTTTTGTCATGGGTAGAACGTATTATTGCTACTAAAAATCCGAGAATTATTCCAAGTATCAGTGCCGAAAATGTAATTAAAAGCGTCGTGCCTAAACCGCTAAGCATTAATTTCCAACGGTCCTGCTCGATAAAATTCTGCTTAAAACTTTCGATAAAGCCCAAGTTGACACGTCCTTTCAGAATAATTATTTATCTCTTACAACGATAACCTGAGTAGTTGTGGTGTAAGGATCGGAGAAAAGAACGTTTTTCTCTCTGTCAGGAGTAACGCTCATTCCTGCAACGCCAACGTCAGCCTTGCCTGACTGAATTGCGGCAATAATTGAGTCGAATGCCATGTCCTCGATTTTAAGCTCATAGCCGAGCTTGTCGCATACTGCGGTCATCATATCAACGTCAAATCCGACAAATTCGTCTCCCTCCTTGCTTTCATATGGAGGAAACTGTGCGTTTGTAGCCATTACAAGAGTTCCGTTATCGTGAGTTGTTCCTTCCGGTGAGGCGTAAGGCTGAGAGCCTGCGGTTTCACCCATATAATTTTCTCTGATAGAATCAAGAGTGCCGTCCTCTTCAAGCTCTTTCAATGCGCCGTTGATTTGCTCCTGCAATTCGGTGTTGCCGAGCTTGATTGCAATAGCGTATTCTTCCTCCGCAAAGCTTTCTTCAAGAATTTTAAGGTCATCGTTCTTGCTTACGAAAACTTCGGCAGGCTGCTGGTCGATAATAACAGCGTCAACCTTACCCTGTTTCAAAGCCTGAATGGCGTCTGCACCCTTGGAATATTTTTCGACTTTTGCTCCCTCAACGTCCTCCGCCATAGTGCAGCCTGTTGTACCAATCTGAACGCCGATAGTCTTGTTTTTCAAATCGTCGGAGCTATGAACCGTATTTTCAGGAACTCCGCAGCCGGTCATAAGCATCATTGCTGTAACAAATGATAAAGCTGTGCAACAAATTTTTTTCATATAAAAACCGCCTTTACTTATTTAATTTTCTTGAAAGTCAAAAGAACCGATCTTTCAAGCCCATAAATTTTATTATAGCATAAACATATTGATTATTCAACGATTTTCGATTTTTATTTGCTTGCTGTTAATAATTTTTGCTATACGTTAAAGCAGTGGTAAATTACAATGATACTGCTTTAAAACTTTTGAGTGTTGCAGTAATATTTAAAAAATTAAAAAAATACAACGGACGAAAAACTCGTCCGTTGCTTATGTTAAATTTTATTCAGTTGGTTCTTCACTTACCGGTGGTGCCTCAGTTATTTGAGTTTCAGGCGGTTGAGTTTCGGGCGGGTCTGTTACCGGTTCAGACGATGCTTCGGTTGAATGTGCAGGAGTTTCCGGTTCGGCAGTAGTGGTTTCCGAATAATTATTAGTAGTGGTACTTGCCGTATTTTTCGTTGTAGTAGTGCTTGATTTAGTTGTTGAAGAATTTGTGGTAGTGGTAGTATAACGGCTTGTAGTTGTCAGCTGAGTGGTAGTTTCAGCAGGTTCTTCTTCCTCGATGATTTCACCAATTTGAATTACTCCCCAAAGACCGTTCTTGCGAACCCATGCCTTGCCATTGTGAACAGGTCTTGCCTGCTCAAATTCTCCTGGATTAACTATGCAGTTGCCCTCAATATCATAATATCCGTATGAGGCATTTATAATTACAGGAACATAATCACCTGTAAAAAGGTAAGGATGCAAATCATCATCATCAATTATCATTCCATTGTATGAATTTATATCAGCATCGCACTTGAAGTCAATAATAGTCTTGCCATCAGAACCTACATATCCCCATTTTCCGCTTTGATCTTTAAGAGCAATTCCCGTAAGACCAGCACCTTTATATGCAGGAGCATAATAGTCGGTATAAATCATGTCGAGAATCAGGTCGTTCTGTTTTGCCAGTCCGTATGCGGAATTTTCCTTAGGTATAATATCAAAAGTTCCGTCATTATTATCTATAATATCAGCTTCGCCTACAACGACAGTTTTCTTGCCGGTGTAAACCTTGCCGTAATCATCGCATTTGTTTTTTACATAAATCTTGCTGTCTTCGCTGTTCCAGAAATATTCAGGAGAATTATCCTCATGCTGAATGACATAATTGACTACCTGATTGGTGCTGTCAATGGTGCAGTATTCATACTCACCCTCCTGCTCGTCAATAACATTGAAGAGAGTAACCTCTCCGCATGAGCAGGTGTAATAATCGTCATATTCTGCGGCAACAACAATATTTCCGCTGTAATCAATCAGACCGTATTTTCCGCCGTTTCTTATAACCGAATATCTGGCATAAGCGCTGTTTTCTTCATCGTCGGGATTAACCTGACTTCCGTCAAAGGTAATAATATTATCTGCGGAAATGCTGGGCTCAATTAGCCAGCTATACTCGTCTTTTCTTTCCTCAGAAGCGTTCGTGCTGTAAGAATTGTTGAAAAAATCGTCATCATCATTGTTCTTTTCAATCAAGCCGCAGCTTGCAAGCGCAGTTGTACATAGCATTAGACTTACAGCGGAACAAATAATTTTCCTCATAAAGTTCCTCCTCTAAATTTTGCTGTTTGCTGTTTTTGCGTTTAATCATAAAAACCTGTTATTATCTATTTTTACAGTAATTATACCATATAAACGCATATCTACACACAATCACATTATATACCATACAGCGGTTTGTGTCAATAGCAGTTATTACAATTAACACAAACATTTAAAATGAAATTTGCGACAATTTTACGCTTTCAATTGTTAAATTGCATATAAATTACTTTTTGTTCTTACATTTATTTTCAAATTTTTTATGATAAATAAGGCAGGTAATGTATGCAAACAGAGCACCTGTTACAGCTCCCGTGATTACGTCGGAAGGGTAGTGAACCCCAAGATAAACTCTTGAAAGTGCCACAAGGGAGGCATAAACCAGTGCGGGAACACCAAATTTCTTGGAGCATTCCTTATAAATTACCGTTGCAATGGTAAAAGCCGAAGCTGAATGTCCTGACGGAAATGAATAGTCGCTTTGCGGAGCGATAAGTCTTAAAATATCCTGCAAGGACTCGTATGGGCGTATTCTGTCAGCTATATTTTTTATAATAACGTTGTCAATTAGAAAAGTTGCCGCAACTGAGCAGGCACAGAGTATTCCCAGTTTTCTTGTTTTTTTGAAACACAAAAAAGTCGTTGAAAGAGCGAATGGAAGCAATCCATAATTGAAAGAGTAGGTAACGCCTTTCATAATAGGTGTAAGTATGTCCGAGTGCAGATATTCCTGAACCCAGCGGAGTATCTCCTCGTCAAGCTCTACTAAATTCTTTATCATATTATACTTCCCTTCCAAAAGTTAAAATTGTTACATATTTACACTAAAACTGACAAGCCACACAAAAACAGCTTGTTTGTTTTGTATAATCTTTTACATATTTGCTGATTCGCCTGTTAAGAAAGATGCTGTTTTCGCTGTAAAAGCAATGAATTAATCGTTTGTTAAATATGAAACGTAAACTTTTAAGTAACAGCAAAAAATCGTAACATTATTTTACAATAAAACTGACGAGCCTTACAAAAAAATTAAATCTGTATTATGCAGAAAAATCGGTGTTAATATAA
>JBJERA010000315.1:0-3924 GCA_051882035.1 Hominimerdicola sp. | reverse complement strand
AAATCATGAATAAATAGTAAACCCTTGCAAATTGAATATAATTGTATTATAATATAGTATATGACAACAAACGCAAAGGAGCGAAATGTTATGTTTAATAGAAAAAGAATATTGGCATTAATCACCTGTGCTGTATTTATTGCATGCACGACTGGCTGTGAGAAAAGCAAGGGTGATACTAAAACAACATCATCGGTTACAACTACTCAAAGTGCTAATGTGACTTCGGGAAAAGTTCAGCTGAAAAACTACAATTTTCCTGAATTTCTGAATGACATAAAAATTCCCGATGAGCTTTCCCGAAAGGTTTATTCCAGCTTTGACGAAACTAAATTTGTAACAGAGGTAACGAAGCAACCTTTTTCAGATATGGAATGTCTATCTTGCATTGATGGAATGTTCTATACTTTTAAAGAAGGAAAGTATATGGGACTTGCAGACATCAACGGTGATATTTTGGTCGAGCCTGATACATATACATCTATCCAGGTTGGTTCATCTGGAATTTTGGTACTTTCCTACGACAAGGAAATGAATACACAGGATGTTTTTGCGATTTACGGAACTGACGGCAATGTTAAAAGGCTTGACAGCTATTCTTTTGATGAAAACAGCTTTGCGGTTACGGAAAACCTTGTTCCTGACGAAAACAAAAGCGAAAAAGAAATAAAACAATATACGCTTTCTGTTAATGGAACATTAGTTGCCGATGCAAATGGAAATACACAATGGGATTCATTAAAGGAAGTAGATATGGCAGATATAAATACAACACAGGTTTATAAAAAATATTATAAAGCATCGAAAAATGGTGTATATTATTATATCTGTTTTGACCGATTGTATAATTATACTATTTATGAAGGGGCTTATGCGCATATAAAGCTTAAAGTAGGCGAGTCTGAAGGCGAATGTTACGTTTTGAACTATGACGATTACAGCGAGCTGAATAAGATTATAACAAGCTTTGGCTACAACAAAAATGTAAGCAGTCCGTCTAAGGACAAGGCACTTGATTACATACAGATTACAATGGGAATTAACGAGCCGTCTCAGGTTGTATTTACAATTTCTTCAGACGGATATTGCCTTACAGATAATATTTCCAATGATTCGGGAGTAGAGAACAAGTATTTTTCCTGTCTGGATAAGGAAAGTTTTGTAAGCCTTGTTTTGTGGGTGGAGCAGGTTCTTTCTCTGGAATATACTAATTGACATAATATATGAAATTTATATAAACAATTTGCAAGAATATAAAATTTGCTTGCATTTTTTGATGAAAAATATTTTTGGTCATTGACATTGTCTGTGGTTTGTGGTATCATATCATTGTATGTGTAACAGATTTCCTGCATATTTTTTTCGTTTGTACAAATACTTTATTTAATGTATTTAAGGAGGTATTTGTATGGATAATGATGAATTTAATGACGAGATAGATAATGAGGAGCTTTCTGAGGAAACAGAGCAGATAAAGCAGTTCGGTAATGTAACACTGCCTAATGCAAAGCATTGTATTCATTGCTTGAATATTATCGGGCAGGTTGAGGGACATTATATTCTTCCTCCGCAGAATAAAACCACGAAGTATGAGCACATAATCCCTGCATTGGTGGCAATCGAGCAGGATAGGTCTATTGAGGGACTTGTGATTATTCTTAATACTGTGGGAGGCGACGTTGAGGCTGGTCTTGCAATAGCAGAACTTATTGCGGGAATGAAAACGCCCACTGTTTCTCTTGTTGTGGGGGGCGGTCATTCAATCGGCGTTCCGCTGGCGGTATGTGCGAGAAAGTCTTTTATTGTTCCCAGTGCAACAATGACCATTCACCCTGTTAGAATGACAGGATTGGTTTTAGGTGTTCCACAGACGCTTTCTTATTTTGACAAAATGCAGGAACGAATTGTTCGTTTTGTTTGCAGCAATTCAAAAATTACTCCTGAACGTTTCCGACAGCTTATGATGGCAACGGGAGAGCTTGTTACCGATGTTGGTTCGGTAATTGACGGAGAAAAGGCGGTTCAGGTTGGGCTTATAGATGAGCTTGGCGGTCTTTCTGATGTTATAGAGTGCCTTTATGACATGATTGAAAATGATTCTGAAAAGGAGAAACCTGCAAATGTTTCAGACAATTCTTAGTTATTATGATGTTTTCCGTACTGATATTTCGGCGGAAAACTCGGTTATAAATATAAAAAGGGACGAAATATTCAGCACAAATCCTGCTGACTTTTTAAGCAGTGACGGCTTTTATTTCTGACAAATATTTTTTCGGAGGACAGCAATGAGTATTATTGATGCAATTATTCAGGCAATCGTTCAAGGACTTACGGAGTTTCTTCCTGTTTCGAGTTCGGGACACTTATCACTTTATCAACACTTTACAGGCAACAGCGGAGAGGGAGCATTATTCTTTTCGGCAATTCTGCACTTGGGTACGCTTGTAGCGGTGTTTTTAGCGTTCAGGGAGAGAATTATCGCTCTTATAAAAGAGTTCGTTGTACTTGTAAAGGATATTTTTACGGGAAAATTTTCGTATAAAAACATGAATGCTGAAAGACGTATGATCGTAATGATATTCTTCTCATGTCTGTGTCTCTTGCCGTTTGCATTTTTTATGGACTGGTTTGAATCAATTTCTGAGGACTCATCAATTCTTGCAGAAGGTTTTTGTTTCCTTTATACTGCTGCGATTTTGTTTATGTCAGACAGATGTAAAAAAGGAAATAAAACTTCTGGAGAAATAACCGAAAAAGATGCTATTACAGTAGGACTTTTTCAGGGTGTAGCTCTTCTGCCAGGTGTTTCACGATCTGGATCTACTATCTGTTCAGGACTTTTTTCCGGATTTAAAAGAGAAACAGCGGTTCAGTATTCCTTTATTTTAGGAATACCTGTAATTTTGTTGAGCTGTCTTATGGAGGTCAAGGATGCCATTGTTCAAAAATCTGAAATAGATATTTTAAATTGTATTATTGGATTTGTGGTTGCCGCAGTCGTAGGAATTTGCGCAATCAAGCTTGTAAACTGGCTTGTTAAGAGCGATAAATTCAAATACTTTGGAGTTTACACATTAATATTGGGTATTGTTGTGCTTATTATTGCCGCAGCAGAGGCTGTTATGGGTCACCCAATTACTATTGGTTAATATTGTTTTTCAAAAAAGCTTGAAATTAAGTTTCAGGCTTTTTTATAAGTTATAAGGAAAGGATTGGATATAATGGCAGCGGCTAAAAAGAACGGCAGTGCAAAAAGCAAGACACAGCAGTCTAATAAAACAGCTGCGACGAAGAACAGTACTGCTCAAAAAAAATCTGCTCCACAGAAAACTACTGCTCCAAAAACTAAGCAGAAACAGCCTGCCGCTAACTCTATGAAAGCTGTAAAAGCTCAGGAGGACAGAAGATTCTGGTCGTATATCCTTTTCTTTTTTGGAATTTTTGAGCTGATATTGACTTTTGTTTCAGGTGACGGTCTTTGGTATAAACTGCACTGCTTGAACCGTGGTCTTTTTGGTGTAGGCACATTTCTGTTTGCACCGATGATTATTTATGTTTCTCTTATGATTGCTTCTGACCGAGCGCATAATACAGTTGTGGCAAAGGTTGTTGAGGGAACTGTACTTATGCTTTTATTCAGCGGAATAATTCAGATTTTGCAGGTGGGTTCTGTTGACGGAGGTTCTTTCTGGCTCAAATTAAAGGGACTTTATGATGACGGCGTAAAGTTGAGAGGCGGAGGAATTGCAAGTGCTTTTATCGGTTGGCCTTTGCTTGCAGCTTTTAAACGTGTGGGAGCGTCAATTATCATAATTCTGGTTACTTTAATGTTTATAATGCTTTTGACAAATGTTACCCTTCCTCAGCTTTTGAAAGCAATCTCAAAACCGTTTGTCAAGGGTATTCAGGCAGTTAATGAAGACA
>JBJERA010000314.1:0-3935 GCA_051882035.1 Hominimerdicola sp. | reverse complement strand
GACGAAAAATTTTCTGCGTTATCCGCACACAATAGTTGTGCGGTATTGCCTATATTTTACACAAGAATGTTTTTCGGGAGTATATAAATGGTTATTAATTCACTTAATTTTCTGATTTTCTTTGGAATACTCTTTATTTTATATTGGTCATCAGGCGGAAATATGCGGAAATACTTAATTTTTATCGCAAATATTATTTTCTGTCTGTCATGGGGAATAAATGCTCTTACGTATATTCTCGCCTTTGCTGTTGCAGGATATGCGGCAGGACGAATGTGTCAGACTAAGTCCAAGAAAAAAGCTGTGACCATTGCGGTAATTGCTTTTCTCACGGTGTTAACGGTTGTAAAATATTCTGTGTTTATAGGAGGCATTTTTCAACCGATTATCAATGCAATAGGAATAAAATTTTCTGCATCATCGCTGAAAATTATTCAGCCGGCAGGACTTTCTTTCTATACGTTTAAGTCAATAAGCTATGTGATTGACTGTTATAAGGGCAAAATCAATGCGGAATATAATGCGATTACATATTTTAATTATGTGGCTTTTTTCCCTCAGATTATCTCAGGACCAATTGAAAGAGCCGAAAGACTTATTCCGGAGCTTAACAGCTACAAGCCATTTGATTATGAACAAGTAACTTATGGTTTAAAGCTTACCTTCTGGGGAATGTTCAAAAAAATGGCTATTGCCGACGCTGTGGCAAGCTATGTGGATAATGTTTACGCAAACGTTACTTCAAAATCGGGATTTGTTTTTATAATTGCAGCGGTGTTCTATTCGTTCCAGATCTACTGCGACTTTTCAGGTTATTCCGATATGGCAATAGGAATAGCCAAAATGCTTGGCATTGAAACCAAGAAAAACTTTGAAAGCCCTTATTTCTCCTCTTCAATTCAGGAATTTTGGAGAAGATGGCATATTTCGCTCTCAAAATGGTTCTGCGACTATCTCTACATTCCATGCGGCGGAAGCAGATGCAGTAAAATCAAATATTACAGAAACCTTATAATCGTATTTCTTGCAAGCGGTCTGTGGCACGGAGCTAACTGGACATTCATTATCTGGGGCGGAATACACGGCGTATTGCAGGTCATCGAAAGCTTTTTCCGAAAGAAAAAGCCTAAGGATAATCAAATGGTAATTCCTCTACGTTCTGCTTTTGCACGATTTTTTGGCGGAGTAAAGCATTGGTGTTCCGTATTGCTGGTGTTTGTGCTTGTAACGGTTGCATGGGTATTTTTCCGAGCAAATTCCGTAAGCGACGCATTGTATGTTCTAACTCATGCGTTCAGCGGAATAGGAGATTTGAAATCATATCTCGTAAATGCTTATTATTCTTTCGGGCTTGAACCTT
Organism: Hominimerdicola sp.; assembly: GCA_051882035.1. Classification (GTDB taxonomy): domain Bacteria; phylum Bacillota; class Clostridia; order Oscillospirales; family Ruminococcaceae; genus Hominimerdicola. The sequence continues at coordinate 2,575 of JBJERA010000314.1, read as the reverse complement.
TCGGATATATTCAGCTTCTCGTTCCGATTGTTCTGCTTATGATTTACGATTATGCGTCCTTAAAATTTGACGTAATCGAAAGAATCGGCATTATGAGCGAGAAAAAACGTTGGGGCGTTTATTGTCTTATTATTGCATTGTTCCTTACTATCTGCTCCATTTTCGGAGTAAGCAGCGGCGATTTTATTTACTCGCAATTTTAATTTTCGGCAGGAGGATAATTATTAATGAAAGAATTTTTCAAAAAGATTTTCAGACTTTTATTATGCCTGCCTGTTATCTGCGTTGCTTTGGTAGGAGTTTCTATCGCAGACAATAATCACTTTTTCGGACGTCTTCCCGGTGACGAGGTTTACAATGCTATTGAGTTTTCCGATAAAAACAGCGGATATAAGAAGGTTGTGCTGGGTGACAGCGTTGCAAAACAGCTTTTTGTTCCTGGAACAGCTTATAAAGATGAATATTACAGCCTTGCCGCAAACAGAGTTATCGGGCTTGCGGGGCAATATTTGCTCTTGAAGAATTATCTTGAAAATAATCCTCAGACGGAGGAAGTTGTTATAATGCTGCTTCCATCATCTGTTCAGCAGGATTTCAATGATAAGCTTACTTATTCTTATTTTGTACTGCCATTTTTTCAGTATTACCGGTATTTTATGACAGAGAGGTCTTTTAAAGTAATTGAAGATAACTATGGTATTTTCAGCAACAGCGAGGTGCTTTTCATGATGACAAGGTCTGCATTGCTGAGAAATTTGTATCAGACATATGTTATGGACGTTTCTGATATGGAAAGCACTGATTCATGGAAGGAATACATGGTGAAAATTCAGGAAATGTGCGATGAAAAAGGCATTAATGTCAAATGGAGAAGTTCTCCTCTTTCTAATACGGAAGAAAGTCATCAGAAGGAAGAAACGCTTATCAAAAACTGCGGAGAAACCGAAATGGCAATTCTTACTGATGATTATTTCAACAGCATAAAATATTATGACGAAAAAAATATGCGTGACGGAATACATTTTTATGATGATTATGTTTCGACTAATCGGGATAAGATCATTGCCGATGTTTTGGGTGATTAATGGGCGGATAGAAACGTCCATTTTTTGCATTATAAAATATTGCAAATCTATTATTTCTTTGTTCAAAATGAACTTTTTAATGTTCAAATATAAAAATATCATAATTATTTATTGGTTCTAATATTACATTAATTAGGTAAATTGTGCATTGTGCCTTATGCTTTTATGGTCGATTTGTGCAAATGCTTAATATTTTTTACCTGAGGCTTTTATACCTTGACGATTATAAGTAAAATGTGTTATAATTTTAATGTATATTGGGAGGGTTTGTGCGTTTTTAATTTAAGGAATATTGCACAACTGACGCTTAACAGCTTTGCATACGTCTAACTTGCCAAGTTTTCTGCATTATTCGCACACAATAGTTATGCGGTGTCACCTTAAACGATTAATTATGCGGCGCAAACATATAATTTTCTGTAAAAAATCCCCGAAAAATACTTCGGGACTGGAGGTTTGTAATGGAAAAGCAAATTGACTACGGTAGTTACGCAGCCTACAAAGAAACAGTAGGAAATCTTACTGCAAGTCTTGATGAACTGCTGAAAATGAGTGAAGAAATTTCACTTGTAAATACAGCTAAATCTATCAGAGAAACTTTGGAAAAAACCAGAGATGAGCATTTTGAAGTCGCTATCGTCGGCGAATTCAAGCGTGGTAAGAGTACCCTTATTAACGCTTTGCTGGGACAGGAAGTACTGCCTGCGGACGTACTGCCTGCTACCGCTACTCTTAACAGAGTTACATACAGCGAAGAACCTTACGTTCAGGTAGATTACAAGAATGGTGAAAGTGAAAGAGTTGATATTGAAAAATTAGAGGATTATGTTACCAAGTTGACTACTGAATCTGAAAGAAAGGCTGAAACGGTTAAAGAGGCTACTGTTTATTATGCTACCGATTTCTGCAAGAATAATGTTGATATTATTGACACTCCCGGTCTTAACGACGATGACCAGATGACTAATGTTACTCTTTCGATCCTTCCGAAAATCGATGCTGCCGTTTTCGTTATAAGCGCAAATTCTCCTTTCTCGCAGTTTGAAAAAGAATTCCTTGAAAAGAAAATGCTTACTTCCGACGTGGGAAGAATTATTTTCGTTGTAAACTGCTTTGGCACATTCTCTCAGGAGGACGAAAACAAAATAGTTGAAACCGTAAGAAGCCGTATTGCCAAGTACGTTATGGAAAAGGCTAAAAAGGTCATGGGCGAAGATTCCAGAGAGTTCGCCGTTTATAAGAGAAAAATCGGTACTCCGAGAGTTATCGGAGTTTACGCTAAACGCGCGCTGACCGCTAAAACTATCGGAAGCGAGGAGCTTTTGAAGCAAAGTAATTTTCCTGAGTTTGAAAAGGCTCTTGAAACTATGCTTACAAAAGAACGTGGAGTTATTTCTCTGCAAATTCTTGCTAATAAGATTACTAATTCGGGTACGGAAATACTGCGTTCAATCGTAATGCAGGAGAATGCTCTTATGATGGCTAATGAT
>JBJERA010000313.1:0-3949 GCA_051882035.1 Hominimerdicola sp. | reverse complement strand
AACGGTTAATAAAACCACAGGTAAAATCGATGCTGTATCAACAGGCACCTGCAAGCTTAGTGCTACCTCATCAATGGGTGTAACAAAAGCTATATGGATAAAAGTTCAGGATTCTTTGAACACTTCTAACATTAAATATATTGCTCACAGGGGTGCAATGGATTTAGCTCCTGAATGTACTATACCTGCTTTTAAAATGGCAGACAGCTCCGGCTATCAGGCATTTGAATGTGATATATGGCAAACAAAATACAATGATTTTATTGTATTTCACGAAACTCTTGCTCAAAAACTGGGAAAGAACATTGAGGTTAAAAACCTAACAAAAGAAAAGGTTAAAAAATATCCCATTGTTTACGGAAAAAATATTGAACAATACTCTCCTCTGTACATACCTTCTGTAGCAAAGACTTTAAGTTACGCTAAAACCACAGATATGGAAGTGTATTTTCACCTGAAAGTTAACAGCTCCTCACTTCCTTTTACAAAAGAAAGTGCAAAAAAGCTTTCTTCAATAATCAAAAATTCAGGTATGGAAAATCGGGTGGTAGTCTTTTCTTCAAACAAAAAAGCCTTAAAACTGTTAAAGCCATATAAATTAAGAATGGGATATTTGAATATGGCTAAAACTTCCACAGATATGAAAACTGCAGCAAAATACGCAAAAGATAATGGTTGCGGTACAGTATATCTAAAATATTATCCTGATTTGATGTTGCCAAAATCAGTTGTGGAATATTGCCACGATTTGAATCTTCAGGTTGGCTCTTTCAGCCTAAACAACACTACAGAAGTAGAAAACCTGATTAACGTAGGGGCAGACTTTGCCGTTTGCAATAAAGTTTTATTTAAGAAGTAACCACCCTGCAAATTAAATTATATTGGGCATATAGTTTCTCCTACTTTCCACATCACCACTTAAATTATGTAAAAAGCTCTTTCAGCTTTTTTTACAAAACAAAATTTAACCGCCTTGTTGTTATTTACAAGGCGGTTTGTTTTTTACGACTTCATTTATACAGACCTTTTAACTATACTTATTATTAGCTTTTTAACAGAATCCCACTGCAAAACTATCCCCTTTACCCTCTGCTTCAAGTCCTATCATTTTTGCAAAAACATTATAATTCTTATACGGCTTTTAAGAGCAGAACTGACTGTTAATTTAATGTTTCTTCGTTTTCTTCATATAATGCTTCATTTATTTCTATTACGCTTTTACACGCATTCATATTCATAATTATAATGCTGTCCCTTTTTACTCTCGGATAAAGTGGTAAAAGTCCTGCAAGTTTAAGCACGCTGTTAGTTTCACCAACAGTCAAGTCCATCCCTATTGACAGACAAATCAGCTTGTCTCTTTTTGGAGTGCATTTAATGCCTGAAAACAACTGATAAGAATAACTTTCGCCTGCTTCCGCTTTTCTTATAACCTCTGCTTTTGTGAGGTTTCTTTCTCTTAATAAATCACAAAGATATTCGGATAATGTTTTATTAATTAACGAATCCTTATTAGCTTTTCGGTATTCTTCAAAACTGCTGAAATTTTCAAGTTCCTTCAAAAGTTCTGTAGTTGACTTTTTCTGCATTTTTCGTCATTCTCCTATTTTGGAATTTCAAAATCATTTTAACATGGTATAATATAAATATCAATAATTGTTGAGGTAATTCTGATGAATGATAATTGGATTGATAATGTAATAAAAGAACAGTATGAGCTTGTTAAGGCATTGAAAAATTCCGATAAATCGCAAATATGCGTTTACAGGCACAAGGAGCTTGGCAGAAAGCTGGTTATGAGATCTGTGAAGGGTACAGGCGAGGTTTTTATGATTTTGCGAGGTCTCTTACACCCGAATATTGCAAATATCTATGACGCTGTCAGAGTTGAAGACGGCGTTATTGTACTTGAAGAATACATTGACGGTCTGACGATTGCAGACTATTTGCAGGATAGTCTTTATTCGCCCACAGGTGTAAAAAGGATAATCTATGCATTGTGTGACGCATTGGATTTTCTTCACAAAAACAAAATCATACATAAGGACCTCAAGCCCGAGAATATTATGATTGACAACAACGGAAATGTAAAGCTGATAGATTTTGACGCAGCACGGGTTTACAAGCATTACCAATGCAAGGATACAAGAATTATGGGTACAACAGGCTATGCCGCTCCCGAACAGTACGGAACAAATCAAACGGACGAAAGGACAGATATTTACTCCCTCGGAGTACTTATGAATGTAATGCTGACAGGAGAGCCTCCCGAAAGAAAGCTATATAACGGCAAGCTGAAAAAAGTTATAATAAAATGCACACAGACCATTCCCGATAACCGCTATCAGAATGTATCGGAGCTAAAAAAATCTTTATAAAACTGTGCTGACAGCACAGGACAAAATAACAGCCTTTGACTATAATTTAATCAAAGGCTGTTTTTATTTTGCAAGTAATCTATAATTTGTCGATATTCTCGGCAAGCACGCGAACGGTTTTAAGAAAATTACTCGCCTTATTTTTATCGATATTTTCTAACAACGGTGCAATACTGCTTAAAATATTCTCGTTTTCAACAGAGTCAAAAAGCAGATAATCAACGCTGATATTAAGAACATGTGCAATCCTGAAAAGCACATCAACAGATAAAATTCGTGTCCCTCTTTCAATGTGACCGATATGTGCAGCGGACAAGTCACAAATCTCCCCTAGCTGCTCTTGGGTAAGCTTATTTTCAATTCTTTTATTCTTAATTCGCTTACCTAAAGCGACATAGTCAATGTTTCTATCCATAACCAAACCTCAAAAAAGATATATAAATTATTCTATACTTTTTTTATGAAATTTTACATTAACCATAAGCATTATATATTGACCATAAGTATTAATTATGATAAACTTATGTTGTAATTTGATAAATATTTATGGATTTTGTCAGATTATGAAAACCATCTGTATAATATATTGTTTTCAAGGAGAGATTATTATGGCAATTTCGGGAGTGTGCTAATTGTGAAAATTACAGCAAAGATTTATTAAGGGTAAATCTGAAACTGTTTATGAAAAATGAGGAGAGATTTTAGTTATGAAAGAATGTTTAAAATGCAAACAACTAATTCCGATTGACTGTGAGGAATGTAAATACTGCGGTCAGATTCAACCGACATATAAAAATGACGAAGATAATATGTATAATGAGGAAAATGCCAAAAAAGAGAATTCAAATAAACAGTGGTGGATTGCAAGTATTATAATTACAGTAGGTGTGATTGTTTGTATAGGTATTATTCCAATGATTATTATGCATATGATGGATGCACGTGTTAATGAATACGACAAAATTGAAAATGCCTATCAAGTCTATACACAATCCACAACAGAACAAACTATGTTATTGAATGGGAGCATTGTCGAAAAATCAAACAATGATACCGGAGGCAGAATCATATACAATTTTCAAGAATTTTGGGAGAAATATGGAGATATATTATTAGCTGAAAATAATTCTTTCGAAAATTCTGATATAAGCGAGGATGATATAGAACAATTTGTTAGTAATTTATCTGATACATCTCGTTATGAAGTTACAGAAGGCAATCAAAATCAAACAAATGCATCTGTAAAAATCTACACTCCCACCACAGACTGGATTTTGCAAACTTATCCACCACTATCAGCGTGGAACAAAGCAGTGGAAAAATCATAAGCGTCCAAACAATAATATCAGATGATATATCAAAAACCCATGCTTCACATTGTATTTCTGTTATGTGTAATGTTTCGGTTGAAAATGCACGAAATTTACTTAACAAATCATTAACAGAAGTGGCAGGCAACGAAAATTCCTTACCTGTATATAACAACATCGCATTTGTTTACTCAATGAGCAATGATAATTTACTTTTAACTTTTTATGCTGCCTCCGATGAGGGTATTGATAAATTTGCAG
>JBJERA010000312.1:0-3982 GCA_051882035.1 Hominimerdicola sp. | reverse complement strand
AGGAAAAGCTTAAAAACAAGTTTCTTGCTGTACTGTTATTTTTCAAAAAGTCACCTCGTTCCATAAACGGTATTATATCATATTATCTTAATTTTGTAAAGACTGCAAATCAAGATAATGAAACAAAAAACGAGCGAACAAAGTAAAATGTTCGCCCGTATAATTTTTATGCAATCCCTTACGGCTCAGTACCCCAGATAAGAGTATCTCCATCATAAAGTGTAATTCTGTCTGTAACAGTTAAATCCTGCTTTACAAGACCTGAGTATGAATAGTCATTTTCAGCATTCCAAACCTGAATATTGTCAGGAATTGAAACTCTGAACTGAATTTCTCCCTGATGCTCCGACTGTCCGGTAGGCATAATCTTTGTACCGTCAATGTAGGAAATCTTTACATAGTAAATATTATCTCTGTAATGAATAGGCTTTGAAATTGTGCAGTTTCCGCTCCATTCATCATAACCGATTTTGGCAGTTACATCATCCACTGTCAATCCTGCCTCAAACAGCTCGGTGAAGTCCATGTAGTAGTTGTATGACAAATCCTTGATTGTTCTTGGAGGCCATGCAGAATGGTTAGTAGTCTGAACCTTGATTTCGGTGTAGCTCTGGCTGGCCTGATTTATGCAAGCTTCAATGTAGAATTCGTCCCACTTAGGCTCTTCTTCCTCAGGGAATGACTCGTCAATGCTGCCGCCGTATTTGTCAACCATAGCGCAAAGAGCGGCAGTATAGCCTGCGTTGTAGTCAATAGCAACCTCTGTATACTGATAATCACCGATTTTGTCGGAATAGCCGTCATACTGGTCAGGACCGCCTACCAGCGCACCATACAGTGTGTGTGCGTGTTCCTTAGCGTCGTCGCCCTCTACCTGTCCGATATTGCTCCACTTATCGTTCCAAGCGCCGCTTGAAGTTCTGTGGTGCCATGCGTGAGGATAGCTGTCGCCCATTCCGATAACATAGCTGTATTCAAGGCCGTTGTCACCAAAACAGTAATTCATCTGTCTGTCAGCAAATTCTGTATATTTTTCAACAAGCTGAGGGTCATCAGCAAAGATAGTATCGCAAGCCACATAAGCCAAGAATGCAGTAGTTGTTGCATGACGAAGCGAACCCCACTGGAACAGCCAAGCAAGTCCGTCCTGAGTATATGTAATCTGCTTTCCGCCGTAGCCAGTTGTCCAGTATTCAAAATGCTTTTTCATCTGATTGATCCACTCAGCGTCGCCTGTGTTCTGAGCATAGAGCAAAGTTCCTGCCTGCTGAACGTCGTCCCAGCAGTAGCCCCATGTAAACTTCAATTCGTCAGACTGAGATTCTGTTTGAAGATTTGGAATAAAGTCTGTTTCACACAAATCAAGATAATACTGGTCGCCCGTAGCACGATAAAGCCAGTTTGCCGCAAAGAAAAGGTCGTCATAGAAACTAGAAATGGAGTAATAAGAACGTTCCTCCTCATCATCGCCTATGGAACGGTTTTTGTTTGCTCTGTCAAAACAAGCCTTTGCATGGGTAAGATATTCTTCCGCCTTTTCAGGGTCGCTGTCCTCAAAGCAAAGGTATCCGATAGCAAGAGCCGCCGCCATCTGTCCTTCGATACAGCTGTCGTTACAGGTGTAGTAAGGACGTTCTGTTTCACCTCTCATAAGCTCATACTTTTCCATATAAACCTCAGCAGAACCCCACCATACATGGTCAAATCCGCCGTCGCCGATCATATAAACGATTTTATCGCCCAAATCACAGCCAACCAAATAATCCAGACCCCAAGCAAGATTATTTCTGTATTCTTCCAGTTCACCGATAGACTCAACGCCGTCCTGATATTCAAGGAGGCCCCAGCCAAGAACCGCAGCGGAGTATGCGTTTGTCAGCGTAAATTTCAAATGGTCGCCTGCGTCAAACCAACCGCCAGTAACGTAATCGTTTACCATACAGTCGTCACGCCACGAAACCTCGTTCCAATCAGCGATAGGACCGGACTGTTGTACCTGATAGAAAAACATTGATTTCTGCAAAGCTTCGCCATAGTTATATTGCGAACCGTTAGCTTTTACAGCAATGCTGTCATTTGATGGGAACAGCGAAATTACCGACGCTGCAAAAACAGCCGCAGAAGCTCCTGCAATCAGCTTTTTTAACCTCATATAAAAACTCCTTTACAATAATATTGTGTGATTTATTTTGCACGAAAGCAATCTTACACCTATTATAATTAAATATTACTATAAAAAAGCTGTTTCGTCAAGAGTTTTTGTTTAAACTTTATATTTTCACGAGGCTGCACTTTAAGTTTATTAAAAGTATATACATAATGACAAAAAATAACACCACACAATTATTGTGTGCGGTATTGCCTTGAAAAATAGCGGTTGCAAAAAAGTTTGATATATGTTATAATAAAAAAGTATTTAGGCAATATTATTGCCGTTAAAAAATCCGAAAGAGGTTGATTATTAATGACTAACAGTTATGAAAGCCCATTTTGCACAAGATATGCTAGCAAAGAAATGCAGTACATTTTCTCTGCTGATAAAAAATTCACTACATGGAGAAAGCTTTGGGTTGCCCTTGCAAGAGCAGAAATGAAACTCGGTCTGCCTGTAACTCAGGAGCAGGTTGACGAGCTTGAAGCTAATATTGAAAATATCGACTACGCTGTTGCGGCAGAGCGTGAGAAGCTTGTTCGTCATGACGTTATGTCCCACGTTTACGCTTACGGTCAGGTTTGCCCAAAGGCTGCGGGAATTATTCATCTGGGAGCAACTTCATGCTATGTAGGCGACAACACAGACGTTATCATTATGCGTGATGCTCTTTTGGTTGTAAAGAGAAAGCTTGTCAAGGTCATTGACCAGCTTGCTAAGTTTGCTGATAAGTATAAGTCTTTGCCATGTCTTGCGTATACACATCTTCAACCTGCACAGCTGACAACAGTCGGTAAGAGAGCTACCCTTTGGTGCAACGAATTGCTTATGGATTTGGAAGATTTGGATTTCAGACTTTCAAAGCTTAAACTTCTCGGCTCTAAGGGTACGACAGGTACTCAGGCTTCATTTATGGAGCTTTTTGAGGGTGACTCCGAAAAGGTTAAACAACTTGAACAGATGATTGCTGAGGAAATGGGATTTGACGCTGTTGTTCCTGTTTCCGGTCAGACATATTCAAGAAAAATGGATTATCAGGTTTGCTCCGTTCTGGCAGGTATTGCTCAGTCTGCAAGCAAATTCTCCAATGATATAAGACTTCTCCAATCATTCAAGGAAATCGAAGAGCCTTTTGAGAAAAATCAGATTGGTTCTTCTGCAATGGCTTACAAGAGAAATCCTATGAGAGATGAAAGAATTACTTCTTTGGCAAGATATGTAATGTGTGATGTTCTTAACCCTGCATTCACAGCAGGAACACAGTGGTTTGAGAGAACTCTTGACGACTCTGCAAACAAGAGAATTTCCGTTGCTGAGGCATTCTTGGGAACAGACGCAATTCTTAATATTCTTCTTAACGTAACAGACCCTGAAAACGGTCTTGTAGTATATGATAAAATTATCACAAGACGAGTTATGGCTGAACTTCCATTCATGGCTACTGAAAATATCATGATGGACGCTGTTAAGAAGGGCGGAAACAGACAGGAGCTTCACGAGAAGATCCGTGAGTATTCAATGATTGCAGGCAAGAGAGTTAAGCAGGAAGGCCTTGACAATAATCTTTGCGAGCTTATTCTTGCCGACCCTATGTTCATGATTACAAAGGAAGAAATGGACGCTATTATGAAGCCTGAAAACTTTATCGGCAGATGCCCTCAGCAGGTTGAGGAATTTATAGCAAACTGCGTAAAGCCAGTTGTTGAGGCTAACGGTGTTTCCGATGATGTTGCGGAGATAAATGTTTAATTCAATGCACATTTTTTAGTTAAGCATATAATGTTTTGTAGGGGCGGATATTATCCGCCCGTTTCACACAAATAATGATAG
>JBJERA010000311.1:0-3990 GCA_051882035.1 Hominimerdicola sp. | reverse complement strand
ATATGTTTTTTGTTACGGCTCTTAAATGGAAACTTTCTCTTTTGTCGGGAGCTTATACGCTGGCAATAATGGTTCTTCCTCTTATTATCCGTTCAACAGAGGAGGCTCTGAAATCCGTAGACGATTCGTTCAGAGAGGGAAGCTACGGTCTTGGAGCAGGCAAGCTGAGAACAATATTTGTAATAGTCCTGCCTCCTGCAATAAGCGGTATACTTTCCGGAATAATTCTTGCAATGGGAAGAATTGTAGGCGAAACTGCGGCGCTTATTTATACGGCAGGTACAGTAGCAAAATATGCGGGACTTACCGACTCGGGAAGAACTCTTGCAATTCATATGTACAGTCTTTCTAATGAAGGACTTCACATGAATCAGGCAAGTGCAACTGCGGTAATATTGCTTATAACGGTACTTTTACTTAACGGACTTGCATCGCTGGCAGCTAAAAAGCTTGCCAAAGGAGGAACAAAATAATGTCGGAAAAGATTGAAGTTAAAAACTGCGACCTTTATTACGGAGATTTTCAGGCTCTGAAAAATATAAATCTAAAAATCAAGGAAAAGGAAATCACCGCTTTTATCGGGCCATCGGGCTGCGGAAAATCCACACTTCTGAAATCCCTGAACAGAATGAACGATTTGGTTGAGGGCTGTAAAATCACAGGTGAATTTACTCTTGACGCAGTTGACATATATAAGGATATGGAAATAACTGAGCTGAGAAAACGTGTGGGAATGGTTTTCCAGAAACCGAATTTGTTTCCGATGTCCATTTATGATAATATAGCTTACGGTCCCAGAACTCATGGAATAAAGAAAAAATCCGAGCTTGATGAAATAGTTGAAACTACTTTAAAGCAGGCTTCCGTATGGAATGAAACCAAAGACAGACTGAAAAAATCTGCTTTGGGTATGTCAGGCGGTCAGCAGCAGAGAATTTGTATCGCCAGAGCGTTAGCTGTAAAGCCTGAGGTTCTTCTTATGGACGAACCAACTTCGGCACTTGACCCGATTTCTACAATAAAAATCGAAGAGCTTGCCGAAGAGTTAAAGGAAAATTATACTATTGTAATTGTAACTCATAATATGCAGCAAGCAACAAGAATTTCCGATAAAACAGCCTTTTTCCTTCATGGCGAAATTGTTGAATTTGATGAAACACAGAAAATCTTTTCAAATCCGAAAGAGCAGAAAACGCTGGAATATATTACAGGTCGTTTCGGTTAACAGGAGGAATATAGAATGCGTGAAAGTTTTGACAACAAGCTTAAAGAATTAAATATCAAGCTTGTGAACATGGCTTCCAATGTAGAGCAGATTATTGCAATGTCTGTAAAAAGTCTTGAAGAACAGAACATTAAGCTTGCCAAGGAAACAGTTGAATTTGACAATAAAATAAACGAGTCTGAGCGAGAGGTTGAAAGACTCTGTTTAAATCTTCTGTTGCAGTATCAGCCGGTTTTTGCAGTAGATTTGAGGAGGGTTTCCTCAGCCTTGAAAATGATAACCGATATGGAACGTATCGGCGATCAGGCGGCGGATATTGCCTCTCTGAACATTTCCCTTATTGCCAAAAAACTTAAATGGGACTTGGAAGATATAAATGAAATGGCTCGTTCGGCAACGTCTATGGTTACAAATTCCATTGAGGCATTCATAAATAATGATGAACAGCTTGCCCTTGAAGTAATTCGTTCAGACGATAAAATCGACAATCTTTTTATCAAAACCAAGAACAATATCATTGAACAGATTGTCGAAAACAGAGAAAACGCTGAAAAAGCTCTTGATACGCTCATGGTTGCAAAATATTTTGAAAAAATCGGCGACCATGCGGTTAATGTGGCAGAATGGGTAGTGTTTTCTATTACGGGAGTGCATAAACAGTCAAGAATTATGTAATAATAAGGTAATATGTTTTATTGCACCTTGACAATATGGAGTATTTTACACAATTTGACTGCATTTGTTGACATTTAAGGTTGTTTTAAGGCAGTTAATATAACATTTACGGTATTTTACTTAGAATTTACAAAGTCTGATTTGACATTTTACATTTGTGTAGTATAATACTTACTAAGAAAAATTCGTGTAAAATGTCAAGGAGCAAATTATTATGGACTTTAATGATGTACTGGAACTTATTGCAGGACTTGCCCTGTTCCTTTACGGAATGAATGTGATGAGCGGAGGACTTGAAAAGCTCGCAGGAGGAAAGCTTGAAAAAATTTTTGAAAAGCTTACCTCAAATCCGCTGAAATCGGTATTGCTCGGTATGACTGTTACTGCTGTTATTCAGTCGTCGTCGGCTACTACGGTTATGCTAATAGGCTTTGTTAATGCGGGAATTATGAAACTACATCAGGCTATCGGCGTGATTATGGGTGCAAATATCGGTACAACCATAACTTCATGGCTGCTTTCGCTTTCAGGACTAAGCGGCGATAGTTTTTTTGTACAAATGCTTAAACCTGCAACATTCTCACCGATACTTGCTATTATCGGTGTAGCGATTCTTTCATTTTCCAAAGACGGTAAAAAGAAGGATATTGCAACCATTTTAATAGGTTTTGCCGTACTTATGTTCGGCATGGACAATATGAGCGGTGCAGTTGAGGGACTTAAAGACGTTCCAGAATTTGCCGAAATTCTGCTTTGGTTTAAAAATCCTATTCTGGGTGTTCTTGCAGGCGCTTTGCTTACTGCAATTATTCAGTCATCATCTGCATCTGTTGGTATTTTACAGGCTTTGTCCGCAACGGGAGCAATTACATTCGGTTCTGCATTGCCAATTATTCTGGGACAGAATATCGGTACTTGCGTGACTGCTATGCTTTCTTCGATCGGTACAAGCAAGAACGCTAAGAGAGTTGCCGTAGTACATCTTTATTTTAACACTATTGGAACAGTGCTTTTTCTTGTGGTATTCTATACGCTTAATTCATTCCTGAACTTCTCTTTTGTTGATGGAGTAGTAGGCGCTCAGCAGATCGCTATTGTTCATACTATATTCAATCTTTCTGCAACCCTTGTTCTTCTGCCATGTACAAAGTTGCTGGAAAAGCTTGCTTATCTTACAATTAAGGAAAATCCGGACGAAAAGGCTGTTGATATTGACCAGCAGTTCAGACTTCTCGATGAAAGATTTTTGCAGTCACCTGGTTTTGCTATCGAAAAGTGCAGAGATTTGACTTGCAAAATGGGTGAAATCGCTAAGAAAAGCATCGATATGGCGATTGACATTACTATAAATAAATACGATTCTGAAAAGGCTGACTTGATTGTTGCCAATGAATCGGCTGTGGATATGTTTGAGGACAGACTTGGAACATATCTTGTAAAGCTTTCCAGTCAGGATATGACAATTAAAGATTCACAATCGGTTTCTACCTTGCTCCATGTAATCGGTGATTTTGAAAGAATTTCCGACCATGCAAAGAATATGGTTGACGTTGCTCATGAAATGCAGGATAAAAAAGTTGAATTTTCTGCTCAGGCAATTAATGAACTTATAGTTATTGGAAATGCGGTGAAGGAAGTTATTGACAACGCTCTTGCTGCATTCGAGAATAATGACCTTGAAATGGCTTGTAAGATTGAGCCTTTGGAGGAAGTTGTTGACAGACTGAGAGCAAAGCTGAAAAGCCGTCATGTAAAGCGTTTGCAGGCTGGAGAATGTACCATTGAAATGGGCTTTATTTTCACAGATTTGCTTACAAATCTTGAAAGAGTATCAGACCATTGTTCAAATATTGCCCTTTGTCTTATTCAGGCAGACGACGAGGCTTTTGATGTTCATGAGTACGTTAAGATGATAAAAAATTCAGGCCTTGGTTTTGAAAGCATGGTTGAAGGTTACAGCGAAAAATTTAAGCTTCCTGCAAGAGAATAAATTGAAAGAAGGATAAAAATGGCTCTTATTTACTGCGTTGAGGATGATGACGGCATCAGGGAACTGGTTTCCTGTGCTCTTAAATCAGGCGGATATGATG
>JBJERA010000310.1:0-3996 GCA_051882035.1 Hominimerdicola sp. | reverse complement strand
CAGTTGGTAGAGCAGCGCATTCGTAATGCGCAGGTCGTCGGTTCGAGTCCGACTATCAGCTCCAACGTAAAGTCCCGTAAATGTGATATTTACGGGACTTCTTTTGGCACTTTTCTGTAGCCATCTGATGTTATGAGAACATAATATCCACTGATTGTAATCCCCGAGTTGTTTTTAATACTCGGGGATTTTTATATGTGTGGGGGTATCGGTGGATACAAAGAATTATAAAACTGGAAGCAGCGTACATGTTCTACTACTGTGTGCACAAAAAAGTAGTATCGGATAGAATCCTGAAAATGCTCTTTGGGTTTAATGCCTGAGAAGCATTTTTTATTATTTGCTAAAAAATTATACAAGTTGTGCGTTTTATATAATTATCGACATTTTATTTCTATGGTGAAAAATGTAAAAGTACAAAAAAACTCCCCCATAAAATGAAAAAATATGATATAATACTTATGATACAAATTAACAGGGAGGTAATAAACATGCTTGCGGCACATATTCGCAGAAATAAAAATGGCGAAATTGAAAAGGAACAGTCTGTCAAGGCTCATTGTCTGGGAGCTCAGAAACTGTCCGGTGATTTTGCCGAAAAGCTTGGATTTGTTTCAATCGCAAAGCTTGCGGCATTAATTCATGACATGGGTAAGCTTGCAAATGATTTTAACGGTTATATACATGGAACAAACAATTTTAAAAGAGGACAGATTGACCATTGCTACGCAGGAGCAAAATTTATAACCGATTATGCCAAAAAGTTTGACGGTTTTAAATACAGTGATACTGCACAGCTTATTGCACGAACAGTGGTTTCTCATCACGGACTTCATGACTGGGTAACCTGTACTTGCAGCAGTGAAAATTATTTTGTTGAGAGAATAAGAAAATCTGAGCGTTATGATGAGATAAAGAGAAATTCGGCTGAATTTTTAGCAGATACAAATTTTGACGAGCTTTTTAAGAAAGCTGCCGATGAGTATGAAATTCTTAATACAAAGATTTTGGATTTCAGCCAGCGAAACTGTATAAAATATTGTTTTTATATGGGAATGTTTGAAAGGCTTTTGCAGTCTGTAATAGTTGATTCAGACAGAATTGACACAGCAGAATTTATGGAAAATCAAAAGCTTTGTTTGGAATATAATCCTAAATCTGTATGGGATAAAATGTATGAAAACATTCAACGCAAAAATGAAGAATTCATAAAGTTTACAGACAAAATTTCAATAAAGCGCATGAGCATTTCTGACAGGTGTGCCGAGTTTGCACAAGAAAAACATGGTATATGCAGGCTTGTTGTTCCGACAGGCGGAGGAAAAACTATTTCTTCCATGCGTTTTGCGGTTAATTATTGTAAAAAGTTTGGCATGGACAGAATTTTCTACATTGCGCCTTTTATGTCAATTCTTGAACAGAACAGTGATGTTATCAAATCAATTGTGGGTGATGAAAGGCTGTTTCTTGAATTTCATTCAAATATTGTAAGCAAAATTGACGATGCAGAAGAGCTTGCTGAATATGAACTGCGTACTGATTTGTGGGATTGTCCTGTTATTGCAACAACAATGGTTCAGTTTTTAAATACGCTTTTTTCTAATAAGCTGACGTCTGTCAGAAGAATGCATAAGCTTTCACGTTCGGTTATTATTATTGACGAGGTTCAGTCTGTTCCTCTAAAATGTGTAAATTTATTCAATCTTGCCATGAATTTTCTTGCAAAATTTTGTGATTGTACAATAGTCTTATGCTCGGCTACTCAGCCTGTTTTTGAAGATCTTGAATACGAAATAATGCTTGACAAAGAGGACAGTATGACGGGGGATTATAAAGACGATTTTGAAGATTTCAAACGTACCGAAACAATTTCAGCTGTAAGAGCCGAGCAATATTCATTTGAACAAGCGGCGGATTTCTGCATTGAGAAATTCAATGAAAATGGCAATGTTCTTATGATTGTCAATACCAAAAAGGCAGCTGCCGAAATTTACAACTGCATAAACCAACAGAAAATCATATACAATGGACAAAAAGCAAGGATTATTCATATAAGCACTTCAATGTGTCCTTGTCATCGAACTAATACCCTCGATGAGATAAGACGGCTTTTAGATGAAAAAGTTCCTGTGATCTGCATAACAACCCAGCTGATTGAAGCGGGAGTTGACATATCCTTTAACTGCGTGGTTCGTTCACTGGCAGGTCTTGACAGTGCAGCTCAGGCGGCAGGACGTTGCAACCGTCACGGTAGAGATAAATGCAGACCTGTATACCTTATTAATATTAAAGACGAAAATCTTGGACGTCTTAAACAAATCAAAGAGGCTCAGGATATTTCAAGACAGCTGATTGATTATTCACCTGAAAGTTTTGCTGATACGGAAACAATGTCTTTATACTTTAAAAAGCTTTACAATGTTTTTAAGAGCGAATTAAACTACAATGTAAATATTAACGGAACGCTGGATACAATTCTTGATTTGCTTTCAGTAAATAAGCTTTTTAATTCCGAAACTCACCATGTCGCCGATTTCAATAAGGCACAGGCTTTTGCAACGGCAGGAAAAAAAATTGAGGTCATTTCAAATAACACTCTTAATGTAATTGTGCCTTATAATGATGAAGCAAAGAACATTATTGAAAGACTTAACTGCGATATTGACTATAATGAAGAAAAAGAACTCTTGCGAAAGGCACAAAAGTATATAGTTGGGATTTATTCTTATACAGCACAAAAACTGCGTTCAGATGACGGAATATACGAACTTAATGACAAAGGCATTTTTGCATCTGAGGACAGATTTTACAGCAGTGAATTAGGCTTGACTTCAAAACCTGCCGAACTGGAATTTTTAAATTTCTGATCATACAGAAAACACCGCATGGGTTCAGCCATGCGGTGCAAATCTGATGATTATATAGACCTAATAATTTCAATCCACACTTATTTATTTTGATAAGTTTTAAATAAGTGACAAAATTCATTATAACAATAATTTAAAGTCTATGTGTGAATATTTTGTAAATTTAAGCTATACCGTATTGACATTGCGAAATATAAGTGATATTATATAGACATAATAGAAAATAAAAAAGGAGCTGATATAATGAGTAAACCGATTTATCGGAATACAGTGGAGTTTTCGGTAAAGGGAAAATATGCATTGTTTTCGGATATTCTTACTCGTCCGGGAGGCGAAAAGATAAGTTATCCTTATCCTACCTATGAGGCGCTGAAAGGTATTTTGAAATCCATATATTGGAAACCTGCCTTTGAATGGATCATAGATTCCGTAAGGGTAATGAATCAAATCCAAACCTTTCGAAAAGGAACTCGTCCCATAAAATACGGCGGAGGAAATGATTTGGCATTTTGCACATATCTTATTGATGTTGACTATCATGTCCGAGCACATTTTGAATGGAATGAGAACAGACCGGAGCTTGCCTGCGATCGCAACGAAGACAAGCACCACAACATTGCAAAAAGAATGATAGAACGTGGTGGAAGAAGGGATTGCTGGCTTGGAACCAGAGAATGCTATGCGTACGTTGAACCATGTGCTTTTGATGACGGTGAGGGTTATTATGACGGAAAAGGAACAATTCCGACTTCTATAATTTTACACGGAATAACCTATGCAGACCAAGCTATAAATGAAGAGGACAAGGGATTTATGACAGTAAGATTGTGGAAACCTGAATTCAAGGACGGTGTAATTGATTTTATCCGTCCGGAAGAATGTACCATGAAACGTAAAATAAAGCCAATGGGCATTAAGCCTTTTGGCAAAGAGCATGACAATTTCAGCGGTCTTGAGGAATTTGAGGGAGGTGATTTTATTGAGTTGGACTAATGAGCTTTACAAAATTTATGAGAACAACTGCGGCAGGGAGGATTTGCAGCCTTCTATGCTGCCTGTTTCCCATTCTACTGCAAATGCTCAGATTGAACTTGTAATAACTGAACATGGAGATGCAGTTTCTGCGTCA
>JBJERA010000309.1:0-4007 GCA_051882035.1 Hominimerdicola sp. | reverse complement strand
ATTGCGTTTTCAATGAGGTTATACATTACCTGATGCACAAGGTCGTTGTCAGCATAAACGGTAACTCTGTCAACGTCAAGTCCCCTGACTTCGATTTTCTTGCTTTCAAGCTTATTTTCAAAGGTAACAAGAGTATCTACGATAGGTTCAAGTATTGAGAAATTTGCCATTGACGGTTTTAGCTCTCCTGCCTCGATTTTGGCAAGATTAAGCATACTCTTTACAAGTCTTGCCAAACGATGAACCTCTGAGGAAATTATTCTCAGATAATACTTTTCCTGTTCTTTCGGAATAGTTCCGTCAAGCAATCCGTCGACAAAACCTCCGATAGAAGTCATAGGCGTTCTTAGTTCGTGGGAAACGTTGGCAAGAAAGCTGTTTCTCATGGTATCGTAATTTTTAAGGCTTGCCGCCATATCATTGAAAGCGTTGCTTAATTGTTCAAACTCAGCTATATTATATGCAGGCAAAGTAACAGAAAAATCTCCTGCGCCTATTTTTTTTGAAACTTCTGCAATTTCCTTAATAGGCTCGGTTAATTTCAGCGTAGTGTAATATACAAGGAACATTACGATAACCATTACCATAATTGCAGAAACTCCAAATATCTCCATGATATTCCAAATATAATTATCCTGATCGGCTTTTGAGCTGTACGCAAGAATATAATACTGAGGCCCATTCGCCTTGAATGCCACGCCCATAATGTGAAATTCTTCTGAAAAAGCCCCTTTTAAGTCGCTGTAAGTATAGTTGCAGTCCTCAGAAAAATCTTTGAGCTGTTCAGGCTCGATCGTATCAGGATCGTTATATCTTTCACTGGTAGTATTATAAACCACATATCCCATAGCGTCGCACAAAATGAAATCCGCATTGCAGCTGATGGCATAATCGTTCATTCTTGCCCTAACCTCGGTTCTCCATTCCGACGGGGATTCCAGCATTTCTTCCTGCGTATACAAAGCAAGAGCCTTGGCGTTTTTCTCCAAAAGGCTCTTCTTTTCATCTAAAAAATACCTTGACGAAACCAGCAGTAATACTGCTCCTAAGCATAAAAAGCTTATGAGTATTACTGCTGAACAGATTGAAAAGTATTTAAAAAATATACTTTTATGATTATTCATGATTCTCTACAACTTCAAACTTATAGCCTACGCCCCATACAGTTTTAAGTGCCCACTGGTCGGAAACGCCTTCAAGCTTTTCACGAAGTCTTTTAACGTGTACATCGATTGTTCTTGAATCACCGTAATACTCAAATCCCCAAACCTCGTCCAGAAGCTGATCTCTGGTATAAACTCTGTTAGGATTTGAAGCAAGATGGAACAACAATTCAAGCTCCTTCGGCGGTGTGTCCAATACCTGTCCGTTTACTCTCAGCTCATATCTTGTCATATTAACTGAAAGCTTGTCATACTTAACTTCCTTAACCTCAGCCTCGCCGGAGGACTGACCTACACGTCTGTAAACAGCCTTGATTCTTGCAATAACTTCCTTGGTGTCAAACGGCTTAACGATATAGTCGTCAGCACCCAGTTCAAGACCAAGTACCTTATCAAAAGTTTCAACCTTAGCGGTAATCATAATAATCGGAACATTAGACTTCTTTCTGATCTCACGGCAAACCTGCCAACCGTCCATACCAGGCAGCATAATGTCAAGGAGAATAATATCAGGCTTTAATGCATTGAACTTAACAACAGCCTCTTCGCCGTCATGTGCGAGTATAACTCCGTAACCCTCTTTTTCCAGATACAAACGCAGCAATTCACAGATGTTTTTATCATCGTCGACAACAAGAACTCTACCCAATGACATACAATTCAACTTCCTTTCATTAAGCGCATTTCTATAATTAATAAATTAATAAAAATAACGCTTTTAATATTTTTTTGCCTATGTTCTATGACAACGGACTTTTTGAACAAATGGCATTTTTAATTTCAATTAATGTTTACATTATAACAAATTCACAAACGGTAGGTATAGAATAACTGTTAAGTCTTTATTAAATTTTATATTATTATACCACGTTCGATTAAATTTGTCAATAGCAAAATAATAATTAAATTAATTTATAAATAAATTTGGGATTATATGTTATTTATAAAACAAAAAAGGTCGATAGAAAACGTTTCAATTTATAATAGAATAAGCATTGTGTAAAAATACAACGTTTAAAATTTATTGTTTTTGTGCATAACGCTGAATTTTTATAAAAACAGAATAAATGACTTGAAATTTGCAGAAAAGGTGTTAAAATATAATTAGCACTCCAAAAGGTCGAGTGCTAATTTGAAAATATTTAGTGTGTGGACAATACTCCATAGTTATTGTGTTGTCTAAATAAAAGGGAGGATTACTTATGACAATCAAACCACTGATGGACAGAGTAGTAATTAAAATGGTTGAGGCTGAGGAAACTACAAAGAGCGGAATTATTCTTGCAGGTTCAGCTAAGGAAAAGCCGCAGATCGCAGAGGTCGTAGCTGTTGGCCCTGGTAAGGCGGACGTTACAATGAGCGTTAAGGTTGGCGACAAGGTGCTTATGAGCAAGTACAGCGGTACAGATGTTAAGGTGGACGGCACAGAATACACCATTCTAAAAATGGAAGATATTCTTGCAGTTGTTGAATAGAATTAAACTTATATTTATTATAATCAATTTTTATGAAATTAAACGGAGGTAATTATAATGGCTAAGGAAATTATTTACGGCGAAGAAGCAAGAAAAGCATTACAGAGCGGTATTGACCAGCTTGCAGATACAGTTAAAATTACATTAGGACCTAAGGGCAGAAATGTTGTTCTTGACAAGAAGTTCGGCGCTCCGCTGATTACTAACGACGGCGTTACTATTGCTAAGGAAATCGAGCTTGACGACGCTTTCGAGAACATGGGAGCACAGCTTGTTAAGGAAGTTGCTACAAAGACTAACGACGCAGCAGGCGACGGTACTACAACAGCTACACTTCTTGCTCAGGCTCTTGTAAGAGAGGGTATGAAGAATATTGCAGCAGGTGCAAATCCAATGGTTCTTAAAAAGGGTATGGCAAAGGCAGTAGATACTGCTGTTGAAACTATCGTTGCTAACTCAAAGAAGATCGAGGGTACTGAGGAAATTGCTAGAGTAGGTGCAGTTTCTGCTGCCGATGAGGACATTGGTAAGCTTATTGCTGAGGCTATGGAAAAGGTTTCCGCTGACGGCGTTATTACTCTTGAAGAGTCAAAGACTGCTGAAACTTACAGCGAAGTTGTTGAGGGTATGCAGTTTGACAGAGGTTATATTGCTCCTTATATGGTTACAGATACAGATAAGATGGAGGCTGTTCTTGACGATCCATACATTCTTATTACAGACAAGAAGATTTCTAATATTCAGGAAATTCTTCCTCTTCTCGAACAGATTGTTAAGGGCGGTAAAAAGCTCCTTATTATCGCTGAGGACGTTGAGGGTGAGGCTCTTTCTACTCTTATCGTAAATAAGCTGAGAGGTACTTTCACTTGTGTAGCTGTAAAGGCTCCTGGCTTTGGCGACAGAAGAAAAGAAATGTTGCAGGATATTGCTATTCTCACTGGTGGCGAGGTTATTTCTGAGGAACTCGGTCTTGAATTGAAGGATACTCAGATTTCACAGCTTGGTCGTGCAGGTCAGGTTGTTGTTCAGAAGGAGAACACAATTATCGTAAACGGTGCAGGTGATTCAGATGCTATCAAGGCAAGAGTTGGACAGATTAAGGCTCAGATTGAAACTACTACTTCCGATTTCGATAAGGAAAAGCTTCAGGAAAGACTTGCTAAGCTTGCAGGTGGTGTAGCTGTCATCAAGGTTGGTGCTGCAACAGAAGTTGAAATGAAAGAGAAGAAGCTCAGAATTGAGGACGCTCTTGCTGCTACAAAGGCTGCTGTTGAAGAGGGTATCGTAGCAGGCGGCGGAACAGCTCTTATTAACGCTATGCCAGCAGTTAAGAAGCTTGTTGAGAAGCTTTCAGGCGACGAAAAGACAG
>JBJERA010000308.1:0-4026 GCA_051882035.1 Hominimerdicola sp. | reverse complement strand
TATTTTCATCAAGAGTAGTAACTGAATGATTATCAAAAGAATAACTCAAATTAAGCATCCAACACTTTTTCTTCTTATTGTATAGTAATTTACTTGCACTAATCGAGTATATATTATCAATACAACGCTCAAGTACAACTTTAGTTGAATTATCACGTACAAGAACTTTAAATTTAATTTCCGAATTAGCGAAATTGTATTTTTTATATGCATTTCTATTTAACAGCTTTAAATAAACATAAAAGTTACCAGCAATATACTCAAATCGTATTGTTTTATTATGCAAGTCGAGGGGTTGATTTTCTTTATAATTTATTATAGACTTTGTTCCCTTCATAAAATCCTTTTTAGAATTTTTAAATTCCCCACATGTACCTCTTATCGTAGTAGAACAATTACCAGAATATAAATCATTGCCAGTTTTGAATTTATCATTAACATATCCTACCAAGGTATAAGACAATGTATCTTTTTCGTTGGGATATTGGTTATATTTTTTATAATAATCGCTAGTAAAATTATTATATTCCCAGCAATACTGTATCGACTTATTTTTTATTTCTCGAGTTTGTTTCTGTAAATCCCATAATATTTTATATACGTCTTTATAATCAATAAGAATGCCTTCTTTATCATAATGCTCACATATCAAAGCTAATTTTATTACTTTAGTCATTGAACATTCACCCTTAATCTAATTTCTCAATTATCCCATTTTCCATATCATCTATATTGTAAATATTCTCCATAACATCAAAAGTTTCCTCAAGATTATGTCTTGCACTTGTCCAACCGCTACCATCGGTAAACCATACAAATGTTACACCGTCAATAGTATCGACTTCCTGAGAAAGCTGTTTGTAACTTCTTGCTGTTTCATTCAACTTTGAACCGCCACTTGCATAAAAGTTTGTTTCAATAACATAAATCTGATTCTCAGTCTTTATAACATAGTCAAAGCGTTTTTCTGTCTTTCCGCTGTTTGATATTGCCGATAAATCGATACCCCATTTATCCGTAATTTCGTGTATACACATTTCCTTGAAATAATTTTCACCTTTGATAAAACCAGCTTTCTGAATATAGCTTTCAACAAGGTCTTCCATTAAATGTCCGCCTCTGTTCTTTCTGCCGTTGGAATCAAGACCTGTTTCAACTCCTGTGGCATAATCAACAAGATTATTGATTATATGATTTTTCAGCAGATCAAAAAGTCCTGTTTCACGCATAAATACTTTGTATTGCTCAGTTGAATAGTTTAATTTCTTGAAATTATAGTTAAACTCGTTTCCTTCATCATCAAGAACATAAATTTCATTTGCTCTTACTGCAAGCAACAGCGGAATGCATTTAATTGTTTCAGGATATTTTTCAATAAGCCTTTCAAAATCTTCCTCAATATTATTTGAGCCGATAAGAGAATTAAGAATATTAAGTTCAATTTTTATATTGTCAATGTTTCTGTGAACTTTTTCAAAATCAACATAATATTTGTAGTTTGCTATACTGCTGCGAAATTTTGAAAGCCAGTTTGTGAAGTCTCTTTTCATTATATTCTCCCCTCAATAATTACAAATCAACAATTCATTTATTGCACCTCTACTGTTGCCCTTACTGTTGATCATACGTTTAGCCGATACTCTTTTAATATGATAATCTGCGTATAATTCGTCAAAAAAATTATCATTGTCATCAGTATTTTTAGGATCTGAATTACTCGCAACAATCTTTGCACCTTTTTTGGTTATATCATCAATAAATCTACCCAATTCGATTTGCTCCTTATCACCGAATCCACTTTCATTATATGAATTAAATGATGCCGTTGCAGTAAGTGGTCGATATGGCGGATCGATGTACACAAAAGTCCTGTCATCAATAAAATCGGCACATTTACTGTAATCACCGCACCTTATTTCGACATTTCGGAGCATACCGCTGATTAACCTCAGATTTTCTTCATCACAAATTGGAGGTTTTTTGTATGAACCCATTGGTACATTAAAAAGTCCCTTGCGATTTACACGATACAAACCGTTAAAGCAAGTCTTATTCAAGAAAATAAATCTAACTGCCATTTCTTCCTTAGAAAAATCGTTTTGTAGAATTGCATTATTAAAATAATCCCTCTGTTCAGAATAAAAGCCTTTACGTTCATCATTGTTCATTTCCCAAAATATACGCTGAATATCCGCAAGACTCTCAATCAAGAAATCAACATTATCACGCAACTGAATATAGGTGTTAATTAGTGCATAATTTATATCATTAATCAGCACTTCTTCTGGATGGAAATTTGCAAGAACATCAAGCAGAACTGCACCTCCGCCAACAAATGGCTCACAATATTTACTAATATTAGCAGGATATTTTCCACGTATTTCATTTAAAAGCTGACTCTTGCCACCTGCCCATTTTATAAAAGGTTTTACAAGTTTAAAATTTTCCATTGTAACTTTCAAAATTCATCTCCTCACCAAATCCACTACTTTACACTATAAATCTAACAATTATTATACAACAAATCTTAAATAAAATCAATGCTTTATATGATTTTATCTTTACACAACTCCGAACGTTATCAAACAGATTTCCCATGAAAGTTCAATTCAGCTTAAATCTTTCGACAAGACTTGAATTTCAAGAAACTATCTTTAATATTTCTCAGTGATATTGCATTTCATTTATAAAATATTATTACAATCAATAATATCTGACCTGAAAAAACTGCCTTGATGTATTTGTGACAGCAAGACAGTTTTCATATATCCGATTTTTAAACCTTATAGTATTTCTGATTTCTGCTCTGCGGTTTTTCGGGAATTGTCATTGCAAGTTTTCCCTGTGCAAGCAAAGGCTTTAAATATTTTTCGCTGAATTTCTTTCTGCCCTCAATTTTACAGAATTTCTGCATTTCGGCTCTTGTTCTCGGTGTTTTACAAAATTCAAGAAGTTTATCAAAATCAACTTGCTCCTCAACTTGTTCCTGACTTGTTCCTTCCGCACAAGTTAAAATTGTTTCTTCCAAAGTCATTTTTATGGTTTCAAGCATAAACTCAATAAATTCTGTTGAATCGGCATTATAATTACAGCGATTTATAACTTTGTAATATTCCGCCTGCCTTTTAAAAATCATTGACTCTATCGGCAGCCATGCAAAAATACTCTTCCACTTTGACAATAACAAAGTGTGCCAAAGTCTGCCTGTACGTCCGTTTCCGTCCGAAAATGGGTGAATAACTTCAAACTCATAATGAAAAACACAGCTTTTTATCAGCATATGAACATTACTTTCTTCTGTCCAGTTCAAAAGCTGACAGACCATTTCCGGCACATAATCAGGCAAAGTTCCTACATGAATAATCTCTCCTGTTCGGCTGTCTGCCACTCCCACTGGCTTTGTGCGGAACTCTCCACAGCCTTCCACCAGTCCTCTCATCATTACACCATGTGCTTTCAATAAATCATCCACACCATACGGATTAAGCAAATCCATATTTTCATAAATCTCATAAGCATTTTTTACTTCTTCAATATCCTTGGGCGGTGCTAAAACAGTCTTACCGTTAATTACAGCCGTAACCTGATCAAGAGTAAGCGTATTCTGCTCAATTCCCAAAGAACTATGAATTGTAAGTATTCTGTTTTTTCTTCTCAAAACAGGATTTCTGACAAGTCCTGCCGTCGAATTAATTTGACCTATAAGTTCAGAAATCTGCGAAACAAGTTCGATTATTTTATTTGTAACGGAAAATGGCGGTTTGTATTCACTCATTATTATACCTCATTATTTATAACTTTAATATATGCTTATCTTAACACAAATTTGCCTCATAGTCAAATTTGATGTACTCATATTTTGCCTTGGCAAAATCACGAAGTTTTATAACATACCCGACAGCATAACTTAAACCTACAAAGTTCCCATTAAACGAATGTATTTTCAATTCTTACAAAAATTCTGGACGTTATCAGAACTTGTCCACATAGAAAAAATATGATAAAATAAAGTATATGAGATACACA
>JBJERA010000307.1:0-4031 GCA_051882035.1 Hominimerdicola sp. | reverse complement strand
CATTCTAAGTGAAAAAGGATATTCATCCACAGTACGAGGAAACTACAATCACTTGCGCTTGCGGTAATGTAATTAAAACTCGTTCAACTAAGAAGGATATTAAGGTTGAAATTTGCTCTAAGTGTCACCCATTCTACACAGGCAAGCAGAAGCTTGTTGACTCAGGCGGACGTGTTGACAGATTTAAGAAGAGATTTAATCTTGATTAATTTGCATTTAAAGAGCGGTTTTGTCCGCTCTTTTTCTGTTTTATTGCTCCACATTTGCTATTTTGGAGGAATTTTATGAGTTATACTACTATCTATGAGCCTGCATCAGATAGTTTTGTTGAGAAAAAATCTGAATTTATCGGACATATTGCTCCTGTGAAAACTGCTGACGAGGCGATAGAATTTATTAATAAAATCAAAGCGGAAAACCGCAAAGCAAAACATAATGTCTATGCTTACATATTGCGTGAGGGAAATATTTCAAGATATTCAGATGACGGTGAACCTCAGGGCACCGGCGGAGTTCCTGTACTTGACGTTTTGCAGAAAGCCGGTCTTACCGATGTTTGCGTAGTTGTTACCAGATATTTCGGTGGAATCCTTTTGGGTGCAAGCGGTCTTGTCAGGGCTTATTCCCAAGGCTGTTCCATTGCTGTCAATGCGGCACGAAAAATGGTTATGTGCGAATGTTCAAGAATTTCTTTTTCCTGCGACTATAATCTTTACGGCAAGGTTTCTTATGTTCTTCCTGAATTTCAGGTGCTTCTGGAAAAGGAAGATTTTGCTGACGTGGTTAATCTTTCCATGCTGGTCAAAGCAGAATTTTGCAAGGACTTAAAGAAAAAACTCACTGATTTGTCAAACGGTCAAATCAAAATATCAGAAGAACCAAATCTGACTGCTGATTTCGCTTAAAAATTGTTATAATATACAAATTTAAAAAGTCTTTATTGAAAAATAAAGGCTTTTTTTGAAGTCGGACAGTATATATTATATAGGATAATTATTTTATTATCAGGATTTATGTGTAAATTTGTCTGATAAAAAATATTTCAAGGAGGGATCGATATGCTGCCAAGAGAACAAACTGAGGCTTTTGAGAAACAAATGCTTTGCTCTCATGCATTTCTTTCAGCCGATACCAAGGGGCGAAAGAAGTCCTCGGAGAAATGTAAGTTCAGGACGGAATTTCAGCGTGACAGGGATAAAATTCTTCATTGTAATTCTTTCAGACGATTGAAGCACAAAACTCAGGTTTTCCTCTCCCCTGCCGGCGACCATTACAGAACAAGACTTACTCACACTTTGGAAGTTGCCCAGATTGCAAGAACTATTGCAAGAGCACTGAGACTTAACGAAGATTTGACGGAGGCTATTGCTTTGGGACATGATTTGGGGCATACTCCTTTCGGTCATGCAGGCGAACGTATTCTGAACGAGCTTAATCCTAACGGATTTCATCATTACGAGCAAAGTCTGCGAGTAGTTGACGTTATTGAGAATGACGGTCTGGGCCTTAATTTGACGGCTGAGGTTCGTGACGGGATTTTAAAGCATACAAATCAGATCGCTGACACAAAAGAAGGCTATGTTGTGCGATTTGCCGATGTAATTGCTTACATAAATCATGATATTGATGACTCGATTCGAGCAGGAATTATTGAAGAAAAAGATATTCCAAAAGCTATTACTCAGGTTTTGGGGCACTCTAAATCTGAGAGAATTACTACTTTGGTAGGTTCTCTTATTGAAAACGGTGCAGAAAAACTTAAAATGAGTCCCGAAATTGATACGGCTTACAAGGCACTCCACCAGTTTATGTTTGACAGCGTTTACCGAAATCCCATTTGCAAGTCGCAGGAGAAAAAGGCTCAGCAGATGATTGAAATGCTTTATGACTATTATTCAAAAAATATTGAGAAGATGCCTGCACTATATTTAAATCTTGCTTTTAATTATGGAATTGACGCAGCGGTGTGCGATTATATTGCAGGAATGACAGATATTTATGCGGTTGAAGCCTTTAAGGATTTGTTTATTCCTGAGGGCTGGAAAAAAATTTAAGGAGCGATTATTGTGGCTTTGCCTTTGGATTTTATTGAACGACTTAAAGCCGCTAATCCGATAGAGGAGGTCATGGGCAGTTTTGTTACTTTAAAAAGGACAGGCAGGGATTATGTTTGTCTTTGTCCTTTTCATAATGAGAGAACTCCCTCTTGTCACATTCACCCCGACAAGGAATATTTTCACTGCTTTGGCTGCGGAGCAGGCGGCGATGTAATTACTTTTACAATGAAATATCACAATCTTGATTACTGGGAGGCTGTAAAAATGCTTGCCGAGCGTGGCGGAATTCCTTTGCCTGAGGACAATGGATATAACAGTAACAGGGTTGACACACGAAAGAGAATTTATGACATGAACAAAGTTGCTGCAAGATTTTTCTATAATCAGCTGCGTTCTGACATTGGGCGTCCCTGTCTTGAATATCTTATAAAGGTACGTCGGCTTTCACCGGAAACTATAAAGAAATACGGTATGGGATTTGCCCCGAACAGTTGGTCTGCTTTGAAAAATCATATGCTTTCGGAAGGCTTTACCGAAGAGGAACTTGAAGCAGGTTCGCTTATTTCAAGGTCACAGAGAAATACAAAGAACACATTTGATTTTTTTGTAAACCGAGCCATGTTTCCCTTTATTGACCTTGCAGGACATATTGTCGGTTTCGGAGGGAGAGCACTTTCACCTGATGATAAGCGTAAATACTTGAATTCTAAGGATACTCTTGCCTATTCAAAAAACAAGTTTCTTTTTTCAATGAATTTTGCTAAGAATGTGGCAGTTAAGGATAAGACTATACTGCTGTGCGAGGGTAATCTGGACGTAATTTCTCTTAATCAGGCAGGTTTTGAAAATGCAGTTGCTTCATGCGGAACTGCTCTCACACCTGAGCAGGCTAAGATAATTTCCAATTATGCTGACAATGTTGTAATCTGCTACGACTCGGACGAGGCGGGACAGAAAGCAACGTCTAAGGCTATTGGTATCCTTGACGAAGTTGGGCTGAAAACTACGGTTATTAAAATGACAGGGGCAAAAGACCCTGATGAATATATAAAAAAGTACAGTCCGGAGCATTTCAGGCATTTGCTCAACAATTCGGACGGTGCAATTAATTTTGAACTCAGCAAATGCCGTGAGGGTATTGATGCAGACAGCGAGCTTGGGAAAATTGATTATTTGAAACGAGCATATAAAGTGCTTGCCTCAATAAAATCACCGGTGGAACGTGATGTTTATATATCAAAAATTTCCCGTGAAACCGGTGTTGCTAAGGCTGCTATCGAGGAAGAAATCAAAAAGCTTATAAACAAAGAAAGGTATACCTTTAACAAAAGAGAATGGAATAAAACAGTTACTTTTGCCAACCGCAAGCGTGACGAAATTAATCCTGAGGCTTTTTCTCACCCGAAAGAGGCATATGCTGAAAGCGGATTGATTTATTATCTTTATTCAAATCATGATTGCTGTGACAGCCTGATGAAAAAACTTTCCCCTGAAAGGTTTGTAACAAGCTTTAACAAACGGCTTTATTCAAGTCTTGCCGAAAAAATAAAAAATTGTGAGGACTGTTCAATTTCCGCTTTTAACGGCGAATTTTCAACTGAGGAAGTGGGCAAGCTAACTGAGATTATTGATAAATTTGATCAGCTTTCGGTGGATTCTGCGGTGGCTGAGGATTATATTTCTGTTATTAACAGCTATTATGATAAAACTAATAACACAAATGTTTCCGATGATGACTTTCTCCTGAGAATGGAAAAACTCAGATCGGCAAAAAAGGATAAGTAAAATATATAAAGGAGATTTTTGTATGACTGACAAGAAACAGATTTTTGATAACCTTATGGAGCATGGTAAGGCTACCGGAAAGCTTACAACTAAGGAAATTACCGACGCACTCGAAAAACTCGACTTCGATGTTGAGCAGATGGATTTGTTCTATGATGTTTGCGCTGCAAATAACATTGAAATTATTGA
>JBJERA010000306.1:0-18812 GCA_051882035.1 Hominimerdicola sp. | reverse complement strand
AAGCCTTTGTTTGATTGGATGATTTTACTTTTACACAAATTATTTGGTGATGCCATTTTTTTACATATAATTAATACAATTGTTGTAATAGAAAAAGAGCTATCCAATTCCACAAAGAATCAAATAGCTCTTTATTCATTCAACAATTCAAAAATGTTGCCAAACCGTTGCCAACCTGCAATGTCACAAGCAGAAAAGTGCGAAATTACGCAGCTTCAGCAGGCTTGTACATTATTCCCACTCAACCGTTCCCGGAGGCTTTGAGGTAATATCATACACTACTCTGTTGACATGGTCAACTTCGTTTGTGAGTCTGTTGGATATTCTTGCAAGAATATCATAAGGAATCCTTGCCCAGTCGGCAGTCATAAAGTCATCGGTAGTAATCGCTCTGATTGCAATAAGATGGTCGTAGGTTCTGTGGTCGCCCATTACGCCTACCGTCTGAACGTCAGGAAGAACCGCAAAGAACTGGCTTAACTGCTCCTCAATACCGCTCTTCTGGATTTCGTCACGGAAAACTGCGTCAGCCTCCTGTAAAATCTTGATTTTTTCTTCGGTAATTTCGCCGATAATTCTTACTCCAAGTCCCGGACCAGGGAATGGCTGGCGCCAAACCAGCTCATGCGGAATGCCAAGCTTTTCGCCAACTCGTCTTACCTCGTCTTTGAAAAGGTCGCAAAGAGGCTCGATAATTCCGTCAAATTCAATGTCCTCAGGCATTTTTACCTTGTTGTGATGCGTTTTGATTGTTGCAGCGTCGCCCTTTCCGCTTTCTATGCAGTCAGGGTAAATTGTTCCCTGAGCGAAAAATCCGCCGTCGGCTTCTTCTCTGATTTTATCCCAGAAAACCTTATAGAATTCTGTTCCGATAGTTTTTCTTTTCTGCTCAGGGTCTGTAATACCTTTAAGCTTTTCAACAAACTGTTTCTGACAGTTTACACGAACAAAATTCATGTCAAAAAGACGTGTGAAAGTTTCCTCAACGAAATCGCCCTCGTCCTTGCGCATAAGCCCCTGGTCAACAAAAACGCAGGTAAGCTGTTTACCTACCGCACGACTGAGAAGTCCCGCAGCAACTGAGGAATCAACTCCGCCGGAAAGACCGAGAACAACTTTCTTATCGCCGATTTGTTCTCTGAGCTTAGCAACGGTATTTTCAATAAAATCGTCCATAACCCAGTCGCCTGCACAATGACAAACTTCGTAAAGGAAGTTTTTAAGAATTACATCACCATATTCACTGTGAGTAACCTCAGGGTGGAACTGAACCGCATAAATATTTTTTTCCTCATTCTCCATAGACGCACAAGGGCAGTCCTCGGATTTTGAAGTAACCTTAAAGCCCTCGGGCAGCTTGCTGATATAGTCGGTGTGGCTCATCCATACAACGCTTTTTGCAGGAATATCCTTAAAAAGCTTGCTGTCATTTTCTCTGACGATTTCGATTTTACCGTATTCGCTTTTCTTGCAAGCCTCAACAGTACCTCCACACATCCATGAAATAAGCTGACAGCCGTAGCATATTCCGAGAACAGGAACGCCTAAATCAAGAATTTCCTTTGCATAGTGCGGTGAACTCATATCATAAACTGAATTTGGACCGCCTGTGAAAATAATTCCCTTGTAGTTAGCCGCCTTAATTTCTTCAAGCGGAGTTTCATAAGACTTTATTTCCGCATAAACATGGTGGTCACGCACTCGTCTGGCAATAAGCTGATTATATTGACCGCCGAAATCCAAAACCAAAACAGATTCATGTGACATTAGCTATACCTCTTTTCTTAAAGTCAATACCGTTATAATTACAGTCATTGACTTGGATTTTTGAACGATTTGCTGTCGTTCGGAAATACATAATTTATTATACCACTAAATAAAGCGTTTTTCAAGAGGTTATCCTATGTCGTCAAAAAACTTTAAATATTCGTCAAAAAGCCACAAACAAAACAATAAAAATACGACAAACTCCCTAAAAGAAATAACTATGCACTATGAATCACGCATAAGCGAACTCATCATGCACCCGCCCTTTGCACCGGCTGAAAGAACAATGGGAAGATTACTTTCATTTATTCCGCCTATTGCATAAACGGGGATTTCAACGTGTTTTAAAACATTGCCCAGAAAATCAAGACCTCTTGGGGGAACATCTTTTTTACAGTCGGTAGAAAAAATATGTCCTGCAATAATAAATTTTGCTCCAAGTTTGCAGGCTTTTTCCGCTTCATGTACAGAATGAACCGAACAGCCTGTGTTTTCGATTAAATCTCCGCTTTTGGCAAGCCTGATGAAATCCGAATATGAAAGCTGCAATCCGTCTGCGAAAAGTTTTTTTGCGGTATTATAAAAGCTGTTTACATAAAATTTTCTGCCGTTTGTCTTGCAGATTTTCTGAACCTTTTGGGCAAGAGCAAAATATTCTTCCTCGCTTAAATCCTTTTCCCTGAGAATAATTATTTCAGCCTTCTGGCATACTTTTTTTATCTGTTCCAAAAAATTACCGCTGCAAAGATGACGGTTTGTTACGCAAATAATCATCTTTATTATACTCTCACATAATCGCTGAAAACAGGCTGACAGCCTTTTTCATAAATTGCCTGACACACTTCGTCAACGCTTCTCGGGTCGGAAATAATAAACTGAGCGTCGCCCTTTTCTTCTCCGCCGTCATGACCGCCGATTCCTGTGTCAACGCCTGCGGAAATTTTTGTTGCCGCAAGCCCAATAACATTATCTCTGAAACCTGCTCTTTCACGGGTTGAAATCGTCATGCTGGCAAAGGGCATGAAAATTCTGTATGCACACATTACCTGCAAAAGCTGTCTTTCGTGAACGTCTTTCGGATTGATATGCTCCTGATTAATGGTAGGGCGAAGTCTTGGACAGGAAAATGCAATTTCAGCGTGAGGATATTTTTTCTGCAAAAGATAAGCGTGCATACCCGTTGCAAAAGCGTCTTTTCTGAAATCGTCAAGTCCCAGCAAAGCTGCAAATCCAACGCCTCTCATTCCGCCCATTAAGGCTCTCTCCTGAGCATTCAAGCGGTAAGGGAAAATTCTCTTGTGACCTGCAAGGTGCAGATTTTCGTACTTGTCCGAATTGTAGGTTTCCTGAAAAACGGTGACATAATCTGCTCCGCATTCGTGCAGATATGCGTATTCGTCCGAATTCATGGGATAAACTTCAAGGCCGACTATTCTGAAATACTTTGTGGCGATTTTGCAGGCCTCGCCTATATATTTCACATCTGACGCTTTTCTGCTTTCACCTGTAAGAATAAGAATTTCTTCAAGACCCGATTTTGCGATAACTTCCATTTCGTGAGCGATTTCTTCTGAGTTGAGTTTAGCACGATGAATTTTGTTATGGCAGTTGAATCCGCAGTAAATGCAGTAATTTTCGCAGTAATTTGATATATACAGAGGGGTAAAAAGCATTACCGAATTGCCGAAATGCTTTCTTGTTTCAAACTTTGCCCTCTGAGCCATTTGTTCAAGAAAAGGATCTGCGGCAGGGGATAAAAGCGCCCCGAAATCAAAGGGGTCAAGTACTTCCTTTGATAGGGCATAAATAACGTCCTCAGCGGTAAAGCTGTCATAATCATATTTATTCATAGCCTCTATAACTTCGTCACCCACAGTGGAATCAATTTTCTCCATGCCTTCAAGATATACCATGTGATTAATTCTATTGTTATCCATTCTGAAAACCTCCCGAAATCAGTCCTGCAAAAATCCTGTAAGCGGACTTGAAGCCTCGCCACTGTTTTCAAGAACACGTCCTGTTTTTGCAAGGTAAGCTGCACGGCCTGCTTCTACTGCAAGCTTGAAAGCCTTTGCCATAAGAGCTACGTTTCCGGCGGTAGCGATAGCGGTATTCGCCATAACAGCGGCACAGCCAAGCTCCATAGCCTCGCAAGCCTGAGACGGCTTGCCGATTCCTGCGTCAACGATAACAGGAAGGTCAATTTCCGAAACAAGAATTTTTATGAAATCCTTAGTACAAAGTCCCTTGTTTGAGCCGATAGGCGCTCCCAAAGGCATAACAGCCGCCGCACCTGCGTTGCACAAATTTCTTGCAGTAATAAGGTCGGGCATGATGTAAGGCATTACGATAAAGCCCTCTTTTGCAAGTATTTCAGTAGCTTTAACAGTTTCAGCATTGTCGGGAAGAAGAAATTTCGAGTCGGTGACAATTTCAACCTTGACAAAATCTCCGCAGCCGATCTCTCTTGCCATTCGCGCAATTCTTACAGCCTCATCGCAGTTTCTTGCCCCCGATGTGTTGGGCAGAAGTGTAATTCCCTTTGGAATATAGTCCAAAATATTTTCCTGTCCGCCTACATTTGCACGTCTTACTGCAAGAGTAGCCATTTCAACTCCGCCGTTTTCCAGAACAGCTTTTGTATCCTCCAAAGAAAATTTTCCCGAGCCGAGAATAAATCTCGAATTAAAAGAATGTCCTTTAATAATAAGTGCGTCATTATTTTCCATTATTAACTTTCCTTTCTCAATGCACAATTATGGTATTCACTTTGCCCATGATTCTCAACGATTGAAAAGAATCAGGGGATATTTTCATTTAAAATCAATCTTAAAATCATGTTTGCCTGATGACCTGCACAAATCATGACTCTTGGGGACATAAGACCGCAGCCTTGTTTTGCCTCGTTTTCCATATCTCCGCAAACGTAAAGTCTTGAAAATCTGCGGGTAGTTTTTATGGAATTTGAAGAAAAATATCCCGCCATACCCGAGCCTGAAACTATTTTCACATCTGGCATCTTTTCAAGTACAGTATTAATAAGCTCCGCCTTTGCCTGCGGATTATCAAAAGCCTCGCAGACAATCTCACAATCATGAAAAATTTCTTCTGCATTATCCATTGTAATCCGTCTGCATACAGTTTTCACAGAAATAAAGGGGTTAATCTGTCTTATTTCATCGGCAAGAGCATCAGTTTTTTTCATTCCCAAGTGTGAAATAAAATAAGACTGTCTATTCAGGTTGCTAGGCTCAACTACATCAAAATCAGCCAAAACCAAATGTCCCACTCCAAGCCTTGCCAATGCAACGGCAATATTTGAGCCAAGTCCTCCAAGACCTGCAATTCCGACTTTCGCATTTTTTACTTTCTCATGAACCTTTGGTGTATGCCTTGCAGACATCATAGCTTCAAGCTGATTTTCCTCAGGCATTTTTCCTTTTTCAATAAGAAATACCTCATCATTTTCATTAAGGCTGACATCATCTGAGGTCTGAAAACCGTTGATAATTTTTACTGTATTCTTCCGATTTTCCACAGGTACAAGCTGAAAAAGACTGGTTTTATCGGTGAAAAATTCTTTTCCGTTAAGTAAGATTCTCATTAGCCGCCTCCCATGAACTGCACAATCTCCATTGAGTCGCTATCTTTTAAATATGTAACTTCATACAGCTTTTTCGGAAGAATTTCTCCGTTAAGCTCCACTGCAACCCGATCTGTGCGAAACCCCTTTTCCTGCAAATAGGACATTACAGTAAAATCCTTTTCAAGCGTAATCTGTTCGCCGTTTACTTTCATCAAATCACTCCTAAACCAAAAAAGGACGCAAAAACAATGTCTGCACCCGTGGTGGTGCACCCCATTGTCTTTGCGTCCTTATGAAGGCAACACCGCACAACTACCGCCTAACGGCTTTGTGCACGTCTAACTTGCCAATTTTCCGTCATCTTGCACAGAAACTCCTTGAAATACGAAAGTATTCCTGCGTCGTTTCTATACAATCTGACGAAAAATTTTCTGCGTTATCCGCACACAATAGTTGCGCGGTATTGCCTTAAATTCATAAATTATATTAGTATGATAGCATAGATTTTATTTTTTGTCAAGACACATAAGTTCAAAATATGTAGAAAAAGACAAATCGGACTCGGCTTTTAGCTTATCCCAGTCGCTGTGATAGTGGCTGTTAAGACAAGCCACAGCGGTGAAATTTCCAGCCTTTGCACCTCTTATGCCCTCAATAATATCCTCAAAAACGGCGCAGTTTTCAGGCTTTTCACCTATCTCTCCACAGGCAAGCTCATAAACGTCGGGAAAGCCCTTGCCTCTCTTGACCTGCTCGGTGGTAGCAAAAAAATCGAAGTAATCATAAAGGCCATGCCGCTTTAAAACAGGCTCGTAAAGAGCTTTCGATGATGCCGTTGCAAGAGCAATTTTCACATTATTCTGCTTTAAAAGCCGTACAAACTCGCCTGCCCCCTCAACAAGAGGAATTTTGTTTGTATACTCAAAAACAGCCCCCTGAAACCATTCCTGACAAATATCGTCAATGTTTTCATTCAGCGAAAATCTTTCGTTTGTGTAAATTGCCGCCTGCTGAAAATTCATGGTAGAAACAATTTTGAAATAATCCTCAGGCACGGTGATTCCTCGTTTTCCAAGAAAATCCTCGTCAATTTTGCTCCAAACATAATTCGATTTAATCAAAGTTCCGTCCAGGTCAAAAATAATGCCACCGAATTTAGTAAAATCCATAAAAAATCCTTTCTAAAAGAAATCTGAGTTTGAGGTCTTGAAACCCTCGCCATAAATTTCATTTGCATTTCCTATAAGCATAAAAGCTTTTTCGTCAGCTTTCAGAACAATATCTCTTACTTCGGGCAGATGCCGTTTTTTTATAGCACAAAGTATAATATCCATGTTAATATTTTTATATCCTGTTGAACCTTTGAGCATTGTACAGCCTACTTTTGCATTGTTAAGCAAAAGTGGCAGAATCTTCTGATTTTCCTTGCTTATAATAAGCGCCAGCTTTGCAGAATCTCCGCCGTAAAGCATAAAGTCCAGCGTTTTAGAAAATAGAAAAAGTGAAATAAATGAATATAATACTCTGTCAAAGCTTTGGAAAACGATACCGTTTAAAATGCATACTCCGCCGTCAAGTATAAGAAAGACCTGACTTGTTTTAATATGAGGTTTACTGCGTTTTATAAGCTTTGCCAAAACATCTGTTCCGCCTGTGGTTGCCCCTGACAAAAATATTATCCCGCAGCCAACAGCCAGTCCCGTTCCACCAGCAACAGACGCAAGTATTGGCGTCTGGGTGAGGGGAGTGGTAAGCTGACAAATATCGGCGGTAATGCCAGAGATAAAAATTGCAAAAATAGTTCCGAAAACAAATTTTCCACCGAATTTAATCCAGCTGATAATCATAAGAGGAAGATTAAGCAAGATTGTAAAGCTTCCCACGCCAACAGGAAGAAAAGAACTTAGTATTACGGAAATACCCGTAATTCCTCCCAATGAAGTACCATTGGGAGCTAAAATAAGCCCCATTGAAGCTCCATAAATAATTGCTCCAAGAAAAATAAATCTATAATCCACTGAATATTTTCTGCTGAAAAGTCTATGAAAATTCACGGCAAGCACCTCAATTATAAGCAGTATTCTTATATTGTAGCCGTAATTTTCAAAATTATTCTTTTGAGCGTTCAGACTTTATCACATGAATTCGCCTAAAAGACCGCTCGCTATGCCTACCATTTCAACGCATGGACGTTTTTTATAATATTCGTTGGTTCTAGCCGCAGGGGTAGGCTCACTTGAACCCGAAAGTCCCAGAAGTTCTCGGCAAATAATAGTATTCCTGCCGTTTTCTTCTTTAAAACGCTGAGCAAATTTCTGTATAAGCTGATAGTTTGCACCCTTTGCCTTTGCATCACTGCCTATGGTGTTGCCGTATTTTAATCCCAGAACCATTACAGCCCCCGAAAACGCTCCGCATACCTCTCTCATTCTACCAATTCCTCCGCCAAAGCCTGAGGAAATTTTAAGAGCCGTTTCTAAATCAAGTCCCATTTCCTCTGCCCATGCGCCTATAACAGATTGTGAACAGTTGTATCCCTGCTTAAAAAGCTCCATGGCTTTCTGTTTTTTTTGATTATCCATAATAAAATCCTCCGTATTACAAATAATATATTGATTTTAGTATATCACAAAATTTCTTGTTTTACAAGCAAATATGTTTTGTAAAAATGAATATATTCTTCATAAAAAATTAATATAATAAAATTTGAAAATCTATTGACAAATCTACACGAATGTGGTATACTTTAATCGTAATTAATAAACTTCCGATATTTAAACAGGAAATTATACAATTAAATTTTAAGGAGGACAAGATTATGTCAAAGTTTGTATGTTCAGTATGCGGTTATATTTTCGAAGGCGAGGCTGCTCCGGCAGAATGTCCACAGTGTCATGCTCCTGCTTCAAAGTTCAATAAGGTTGAAAATGTAGAGCTTTCATGGGCTGACGAGCATAAGGTTGGTATCGCACAGGGCCTTGACGAGGAAGTTGTACAGGGTCTTAAAGAAAACTTTAACGGTGAATGTTCAGAGGTTGGTATGTATCTTGCAATGGCAAGAGTTGCATACAGAGAGGGCTACCCAGAGGTTGGTCTTTACTATGAGAAGGCTGCTTGGGAAGAGGCTGAGCATGCTGCTAAGTTTGCAGAGCTTTTGGGTGAGGTTGTTACACCTTCCACAAAGAAGAATCTTGAATTGAGATACATGGCTGAGAACGGCGCTTGCGAGGGTAAGATGGTACTTGCAAGAAAGGCTAAGGAGCTTGGCTACGATGCAATTCACGATACAGTACATGAAATGGCTAAGGACGAGGCAAGACACGGCTGCGGATTCAAGGGTCTTTACGACAGATATTTCAAGTAATTTTTGGAGGTAGCTATGGTAGAGAATTATACAGTGTGTAATTGCATGCAGGTAAGTTATGCAGACATAGCTGACGCTTTGGAGAAAAACAAGAAATTTGACAATGTTCTTGACGCTTTTGAAGGCGTAAAGGAAGTCACACATTGTTCAACCGGCTGCGGCGGCTGTCACCAAAAGGTTTTGGATATAATCTCTGAACTTATGATGGGATAAAATTTAAGGCAATAGAGCAAATCGCTCTGTTGCCTTTTTGTTTATTTCTTGAAGTATTTTTTCTTAAATATACAAATCATACATGCTGTAAAAACAAGCAAAAAAGCATAATATACAATTATTTTAGTTTTAGCTTGTTCTTTGTTTTTTGACCTTGCAATTCAAATTAAAATATGTTATTATAATAATATTCTTATTTAAGAATAGAAAGGAATCTTTTAGTTAATGGACATATTTATAATTGCCATACTTCTGGTGCTTTCGGCAATTTGCTCTGCAACAGAAACAGCATTTTCATCATGCAATCGAATCAGACTTAAAAAGCTTGCCGACAGCGGAAGCAAGAGCGCTAAAAAGGCTCTTAAAATCTGCGACAATTTTGACAAGGCTTTAACTGCAATCCTTATAGGAAATAATGTGGTGAATATTGCCTCGTCGTCGCTTGTTACTGTTATTTTTACAGAGAAATTCGGTGCGGGAAGCGTTGGTATGGCAACTATTGTTATGACGGTTCTTGTGCTTATTTTCGGAGAAATTCTCCCTAAAAGTCTTGCTAAGGAAAATTCAGAAAGCTTCGCAACATTTATGTCGGCTCCTCTTTCAGCGTTCATGTTTATTATCACTCCGCTGACAGCGATTTTTATGGGAATAAAAAACGGAGTGACCAAGCTTGTAGGCAGTAAGCAGGAACAGCCGTCTGTAACAGAGGAAGAATTAAAATACATTATCGACGAAATTCAGGACGAGGGAGTTTTGGAAGAGCAGGAATCTGATTTGGTTCGTTCAGCTCTTGATTTTGACGAAACTACAATCAGCGAAATTCTTGTTCCGAGAGTTAA
Source organism: Hominimerdicola sp. (assembly GCA_051882035.1). Taxonomy (GTDB): domain Bacteria; phylum Bacillota; class Clostridia; order Oscillospirales; family Ruminococcaceae; genus Hominimerdicola. The sequence continues at coordinate 9,043 of JBJERA010000306.1, read as the reverse complement.
TGTTGTGGCAGTTGAAATCGGCGACAGCCTTGAACATATAAAGGATTTGTTCGTTGAAACGAAATATTCTCGTCTGCCTGTATTTGAAAAGGATATTGACCATATTGTGGGAATTATTCATCAGTCGGATTTCTATGAGCTTTATTTAAGCGATAACAGCGAGAATAAGGACATAAAAAATATTATGAATCACCCCATTTACATAAGCGAAAACAAGCGTATTTCTGAGGGACTAAGAGAAATGCAGCGTAAAAAGGTTCATATGGCTGTTGTTATTGACCAGTACGGCGGAACAGACGGTATCTGTACTCTTGAAGATATTATCGAGGAGCTGGTGGGTGAAATCTATGACGAGAGTGACGAGGAAGATACAAGATTTGTAAAAATATCTGATACTCGCTATGAGGTTTCCGCAGAGCTGTCGGTTTCGGATTTTCTTGAAAGACTTCATATGCCTGAAAACACTATTGTTACCGAGCGCAACTCAATGGGCGGCTGGATAATGGATTTACTTGAACGAATTCCTAAGCAGAACGAGTTTGTATCGTTTCCGCCGTTCAACATGACGGTTGTAATGGAGGACGAACAGAAAATCGGAAGAATTAAAGTTAAAATCACAGATGTACCAAGAGAGAAAAAAGAGGAGAAAGAGTAATGCCTAAGCAGATAAAAAAAGAAAGCATGAAACCATGCGACAGAAAATATCGTATTTGCGCAGTTGCAGGAATGGCAGTATCGGTAATATTTGCGCCTGTTGCGATAATTCTTTTGAAAAATCTGGTTGAAACTGAGGGGAAAGTTGCTGCAACGCTGTTGTTTGCAGCGTACTGGATCTATCTTATATCCTGCGTGATTTCTCTTGTGTTCGGCGTAAAGGCTTATACAAAAGAGGACAATGTGGCAGATTTGTTTCAAGGATTGTTTGAGGTTTATGCAATTATAGCCTGCTTCATGAACATGAGATTTATGTTTGTGATGCTGTTTTCAGCCTTTGAAAGCCAGTGGGCTGACGCTTTGCTGGGAAGTCTTACGGAAAGCGAGTTTATAACCTCGCAGTTTGCATCATGGGTATGTTTGGCGATTGCTGTTGTAGTCACATTTGTTTTGGGTATATTAGCGATTGTAAAGCTTGCAAACAACAGAAAGAAATAGCATATTTAAGTAGGGGCGGTCTTTGGCCGCCCGTTTTATTGTGATATGAATTAAGAACCTGTCCACATAGGCATATACGCACGTCTTTTCGGAAATTTTGCCTTGTCTGCAACAAAATTATGCTCGAAAATCCGCACGCAAATCCTATGTGGACAGGTTCTAAGAGGAGGAAAAGCTTATGATTAAAGCAGTAATATTCGATATGGACGGGCTTATTCTTGATACGGAAATACTTTTACAGCGTTTCTGGATTGAGGCTGCGGATATTTTCGGGTATGAAATGACCAAGAAAATCGAGCTTGGACTGCGTTCCTATTCGTCTGCTTATTCCAAAAAATATCTTCAAAGAACTTTTGGCAAGGATTTTCCTTATGTGGAAGTAAGGGCAAAAAGAATTGAGCTAATGAACGATTATATCCGAAAAAACGGAATAAAAAAGAAAAAAGGGCTTGATGCCCTGCTTGACTATATTAAAACTACTGACTTGAAATCAGCGGTCTGTACTGCGACTGATTTTCAAAGGACAAAAATGTACCTTGAAAGCGTCGGCGTTTTCAATAAGTTTGACGCTTTTATCTGCGGAAATATGGTTAAGCGAGGTAAGCCTGCCCCTGATATTTACGAGTATGCCTGCAAGGAACTGGGACTTCAACCGTCGGAGTGTATCGCCCTTGAAGATTCTCCGAACGGGGTAATTTCTGCCACAATAGCAGGCTTAAATCCGATTATGATTCCTGACCTGACCGAACCGTCGGAGGATATAAAGCCATTTCTTTTTGCTAAATGTGAAAGCCTTGACAAAGTAATAGAAATACTTGCCAAGGCTTTGGTGGAGTAATATTTTAACAGAAAATTAAATGCTGTCGAATGCCTCGCTCAAATCGTAGATAATGTCATCGATATGCTCAGTTCCGATTGACAAACGAATTGTGTTAGGCTTGATACCCTGTTCTTCAAGCTCCTTGCCGTTAAGCTGGGAGTGAGTTGTTGAAGCCGGGTGAATTGCAAGAGATTTTACGTCTGCAACGTTTGCAAGCAGAGAGAATACTTGGAGATTGTCAATAAATTTCTTAGCCTCTGCCTCTCCGCCCTTGATTTCAAAGGTGAAAATAGAACCTGCACCCTTAGGGAAATATTTGTCGTAAAGCTCCTTGTAAGGGCTGTCAGGCAATGACGGGTGATTTACCTTTTCAACCTTAGGATGCTTGTTAAGGAAATCAACTACTTTGAGAGCGTTTTCAACGTGTCTTTCAACTCTCAGTGAGAGTGTTTCAAGTCCCTGCAAGAAAATAAATGAGTGGAACGGAGAAATTGTTGCACCTGTATCTCTCAGAAGAATTGCTCTGATTTTTGTAACGAATGCAGCCTTTCCAACGTCTTTTGCAAAAGAAATGCCGTGATAGCTTGGGTTAGGCTCAACAAGTGACGGGAATTTTCCGCTTGCCTCCCAGTCGAAGTTACCGCTGTCGATAATTACTCCGCCGATTGCAGTACCATGGCCGCCGATGAATTTTGTTGCAGAGTGAACCACAATATCCGCACCATGCTCAATAGGTCTTAGGAGGTAAGGGGTAGCGAATGTGCTGTCAACAACCAGCGGAATTTTGTTGTCATGAGCAAGCTTAGCGACTTTTTCAATATCAATAAGATTTGAATTAGGGTTGCCCAGCGACTCAATGTAAATAGCCTTTGTGTTTTCCTGAATAGCATTTTCAAAAGCATTTTCTTCATCAGGGTCGACGAAAGTAGTAGTAATACCGTACTCAGGGAGAGTGTGTTCAAGCAGGTTGTAAGAACCTCCATAAATAGTCTTTGCGGCAACAATATGGTCGCCTGCATGAGCAAGGTTCTGAATTGTATATGTAATAGCGGCAGCACCAGAAGCAACGGCTAATGCAGCAACGCCGCCTTCAAGAGCGGCGATTCTTTTTTCAAAAACGTCCTGAGTCGGATTGGTAAGTCTGCCGTAGATGTTTCCGGCATCGGAAAGATTAAATCTTGCCTCAGCGTGGTCTGAATTTCTAAAAACAAAGGAAGTTGATGCATAAATAGGAACGGCTCTTGCGTCTGTTGCAGGGTCCGGACTTTCCTGACCAACGTGGAGTTGAAGTGTTTCAAACTTTAAATTTCTTTCATTTATCTTACTCATTATAAAAAACCTCTTTCTTTGCATTAAATATTTATATGATAGTGTGAAATTTTCTTATTATCGGAACATATAGTCGGGCATACACATTCGTTCAAAAGCGCAAGAGATTGTTTCAATTACTTTGACTTTTATTTTCATAAAGTATCCGCCTCATTTCCATTTCATATAATTCCTATAAAAATGCTATGTTTTATTTGATGAATTAATAATAACATATAAAACCCTGTTTGTCAACATTTTTTTTGAGATTTGGCGATTTTTTTATATTTCATATAATTTTAATAGGATATAATGTTTATTTTATACAAAGAAACATCTGACGATACTTGTTTTTATTCCTGAAATATGCTATAATTTATCTATTATGATTTTGCGGAGGAATAAAAATGGCTGACGAAAAAAATATCAACGAACAAAAAGAAGGAAACGTGCTTGCAGGCTTTGTGCTGTACAAGGATGCAAATATTGACTGGCTTAAATTCAAAAAACTTTTAAAAGAGGACTGGGATATTACCGTTGAGGACGAGGTCAAGGACGGAGCAATCGTTTTTAAGGTTGACGAAATGATTGTGGCTTGTTCCCTTATGTCAAACCCTGTTCCCGGCAAAGAGGCTGAAAATGCCGCTAAATACAACATTCTGTGGAAAGATGGAGCAAAGGCTGTTGCCGAGCATCAGGCTCATATAATGCTTGCGGTAATGAATAAGTTTGATGCCATGGAGCAGGCTTTGCTGTTTGCCAAGGTTGCAGGCTGTCTGCTGAAACTTAACGGGGCAATCGGAATTTATAAAGACCCTACCGTTTTTGAAAAGGATTTTTATATTGGATTTTCTGATTCAATCAAAAACGGTGAAGTTCCTATGCCGATACTTATTTATGTGGGAATGTATCTTGCGAAAACCGGAATTTGCGCATTTACGTCCGGCATGAGATTTTTCGGAAAAGAGGAGCTTGAAATAGTTGACAGCGGAAAACAGCCTAACGACGTAATAAGTTTTCTTTATTCCATTTCGGAATATGTTCTTACAGAAAATGTTGATTTGCAGGACGGTGAAACAATCGGTTTTACTGACGAGCAGAAACTGCCTATTTCTATCGGAACAGGCGTGAGTGTTCAGGGACAGACCATTAAAATAAAATACTGATGCAATTATAAATAATGTGTTTGCGTAAAAATCACAAGCCCGTATAAAATCAGATTTTCTGAATTTATACGGGCTTGTCTGTGAAAGATAAAATTGTATGAAGGAAAAATATGAAACGAATTATTGATAATCCAACTAAACCTTGCCAGTTTTGGCAAGGTGATACCCCAATTTTACAATGATTTGCTCATAATGCCTTATTGACTGTGGCAAGGTTTAATTGGGGGAGCAATATTATTTTTCGCCTGTAATAAATAATACAATTTTACTGTGACCGTTTGGTGTTAATAATAAGTTAATATTAAAAAAGTTTAATTTTCCTTTTTGCTTTTCGTAGCCGTAAAACTCCAAGCAAGGCCAAGTGTAATCCATAGATATGGGGAAGAAGTAACAGAGCTTATATTAAAGAATGCCTGAGTCATATAAGCTATCGCTGCGACTGTTACAGCAGGTGCAACCCAGTTGTTCTCGCCCTTGATAAATCCTCTAACGGCTTTGAACATTTTCACAATGCAGATAATAAGGAAAATCACATAGCAGATAAAGCAAGGGATACCTCTCATTTGCATTATATCAATGTATTCGTTGTAGCAACGGTCAAGATTTCCGCCGTATGTAATTATTGCAGTACCGTTGTCAGGCCCAACTCCGAAAGCAGGATTCTGCTCGGAAACATATAGTCCGTCGTCCCATAAGTAAGGATAAATCCATTGCAGGCTTTCTCCTGCGACTGCTTTTTCATGATAGGTCAGAAGATTTGTTGTTGCAACGGAAAGTCTTGAATGTGCGTCAGTAACAATAACTTTTTCGTCGTTAAATGCTGCTGTGGAAGTTGCAAATAAAACTCCTGCGATAACTCCTGCGGAAACTATGCCCCATGCAAGCTTAGGCATGATTTTCTTTGAGGACTTATCTTTAACAGACTTTACAATGGCAATAATGATTGTAACAAGCAAACCTGCGCCGATTCCAACCGCTCCTGTAACAGTTTGCGTTAGAAATGCAGCAGCTAAAATAATCGGAGCCGAAATCCCGTAGAAAATTCTTCTCTTTTTGGACTTATCAAAAATAAGTCCACCCAAAGCAACTGCAAAAGCAACGCTGAGAATACCTGCAAGAGCGTGAGGACTGCAAACAAATCCCGATGCGGCATAGCCTTTTTCATAAATACCTGCAAGACCTTGCTTAATAGAAGTTTCGTCAATAAGTGCAAACTGGTTGTCGGCAATAGCTGCATCTGAGGTATAAAGCTTTATAAACAGGTTTTCAAAATAGTTCGGAATAAATTTTGCCGTAGCAGGAATAGCCTGCAAAATTCCGGTAACAGCCTGAAACAGACCAATTCCTACAATAAAATCTGAAACCTTAACTCGCCATTTATCCGCTGTGATAACAAATCCCATAAGGAAAAATCCACAGTATCCGAGGATTGCGAAAAGTCCCTCAGACCTGTCGAAATAACCGTAAATTGCGGAAAAAGTATCAACAGCAGTAATACATGAAATTACAGACAGTATTACAAAAACAAGTAAAACCAGCAGACTTTTGTTACTTTTCAGGTCAATAAGCTTTTTCATATTTGCCACAAGGAATACACAAAAGCCAATAAAACCAACAATCAGAACAGTCATTGCAGTTATAAATATAAATTTCTCATTAAAATAATGAGTCAAACCGCTCTCGTCCGTATAGTCAATAATATTCTGTGTGAAATAATAAGGAACAGCAACCAAAGCTACTAGAATTAAGCCTATAATACTGTAAACTCCGCAAAGCTTCTGCGCTCCCTCATGAGTCATATTCAATATGAAGTCAGATTTTTCGCTTGTGCCGAAAAGATGCTTGACTTCCTTTTGTTTTTTTTCTGCCATAAGCCTACCTCCGTCTACTTATGAAAAATATATTGTTAATCAAATTCTGTTCGCTAAAAAAGCGGACAAAATATAACATTTGCCCGCTTAATATACAGCTTATTTTGCGTATTCAACAGCTCTGCTTTCACGGATAAGATTTACCTTGATCTGTCCCGGATAATCCATCTCGGTTTCAATTCTCTTGGCAATATCTCTTGCAACAAGAACCATTTTTTCGTCGTTAATCTTTTCAGGCTGAATCATAATTCTTACTTCTCGTCCTGCCTGAATTGCAAAAGATTTTTCTACGCCGTCATAAGAAGTGCAGATTTCTTCAAGCTTTTGAAGTCTTTTGATATAGTTCTCATAGTTTTCGCTTCTTGCGCCCGGTCTTGCCGCTGAAATAGCATCGGCAGCCTGAACAAGAGCCGCAACAACAGTATGAGTTTCAACGTCGCCGTGATGAGCCTCAATAGCGTGAATAACCTCGGGACTTTCCTTGTACTTCTTACAAACGTCCACGCCTATCTGTACATGAGAGCCTTCAATTTCATAGCTCAGAGCTTTACCAATATCATGGAGCAAGCCTGCACGTCTTGCAAGATTAGCGTCAACGCCAAGCTCAGACGCCATCATACCCGCAAGGTAAGCAACCTCGATAGAGTGGTTAAGCACGTTCTGTCTGTAACTTGTTCTGAATCTAAGACGTCCCAGAAGTTTAACAAGTTCATGATTAATACCGTGTACATTGGTTTCAAGTACTGCTCTTTCGCCCTCCTGCTTGATTTTCAGCTCGACCTCACGTCTAGCCTTATCAACCATTTCCTCAATTCTTGTAGGGTGAATTCTTCCGTCCTGAATAAGCTTTTCAAGAGCAATCCTTGCCACCTCACGTCTTACCTGATCAAAGCAGGAAATAGTAATTGCCTCAGGCGTATCGTCTATAATAAGGTCAACGCCTGTGAGAGTTTCGATTGTTCGGATATTTCTGCCCTCACGACCGATAATTCTGCCCTTCATTTCGTCATTAGGCAGAGCTACTACCGATACAGCAGTTTCAGAAACCTGGTCAGCCGCACATCTGGCAATAGCAAGGGAAACATACTGTCTTGCCTTAGCATCACACTCGTCCTTGACCTGAGCCTCGTAATTAGAAACCATGACAGCCTTCTCATGAACAAGTTCCTCGTCAAGCTGTGCAAGGAGATATTCCTTAGCCTGCTCGGCAGAGAATTGAGAAATCTTTTCAAGAACTTCAAGCTGAGAATTTTTGATTCTCTCAGCCTCCTTGATCTTCTCGTCAGCAGATCTCAGTTTAGACTGCAAAGATTCCTCTTTCTTTTCAAGGTTATCCATCTTTTTGTCAACAGATTCCTCTTTCTGCTGAATTCTTCGCTCCTGCTTAGTAACTTCGATACGTCTTTCTTTAAGCTCTTTTTCTGTTTCCTGGCGAAATTTATGTATTTCATCTTTCGCCTCAACCAAAGCCGCCTTTTTAACTGTATCAGCTTCTTTTTTAGCCTCGTCAACAATTTTCTCCGCCTCTTTTTCAGCAGAACCCATTGCAGCCTCAGCCGTTTTCTTACGATAACTGATTCCTTGTTTAAAGCAGATAAATCCGCTTGAACCGGCGCCAAGAACAAGAGCAACTACACACAGTAGAATAGCTGTACCAATTTCCATGTATAGCTTTCCTCCTTCTTAGAAAGTATGAATGTACGAATTTAAATGAAAAATCACTGTCGTACACTCACCTAATATTAAATTGTAAAGATACAAAATAGCAAAATTTATTATATAAGAAACGTCAGAATTTTAATCTTCCGGCTATATAAAAATTATAATGCATATTAATATTGTATAATAAAATACGAAAAATGTCAAGCTGTTTTTGATGTATTTGTACAGTTTTTCACAGAAATATTTTCAATTTTCAAGCAAAAGAAAAGGGCGGAGATAAATCCGCCCTTTTTATGAATTTTTAACCTATGAAACCTTTAACCATGCGCAAGCAATGTCCAGCGCCTCATAAAGACTGGTTTTCTCTGCCTTCTTAACAATCTGCTCGTTAGGAGGAAGAGTAATATCAGTAGCCATTTTTCTGATTCTCACCTTATTGGCAACGTCAAGGTCGCCAACCTTTTCAGAGCTGAGTATTTCAATGAGCACAACATATTCGTCATACATATTTCCAAAATAAAGCTGATTACCCTTTCTTACTAGGGGAAGTCCCTTATAGGTAAAAAAAGTTGTCTTTTCTGCCATAATAAATCCTCCGTTTCTTTGTGTCTTTATACAGTGTATCTTTAAAGCAACACCGTACAACTGCCATTCAACAGCTTTATATACGGTATAACTTTAATTATAACACATTTTTTCATAAAAAGCAAATATTTTTCACAGACACAGTAAATTTATTTTAGCACGTCCGTGACGCAGAATTTGTCGTATTGCATCAGTAGTTTTCAGCAATAGTTTCGCCTTTTTCTGCGTTTGAAATATTCTTTTCCAATGTATCCAGCCAAGCTGTCTGTATTCTGAATGAGGTTTTTCCGTTAAGCTTTACAACGGTTCGTCTTGAAGAATCCTTGTAGAACTCCATTGTATCACCCTCGCCGTCCTGACGTGTGAGAACAATTTCTCCAACTTTTTCGCCTGTCGGCTCGGTGAAATAAACCTCTGTTGTGGGGCAGGAAAGTATATACTGATAGAAACTTTTGAACGTATCAGTATCAAGTTTTTTT
>JBJERA010000305.1:0-18850 GCA_051882035.1 Hominimerdicola sp. | reverse complement strand
GTATTTTCATAGTAGGAGCGTGTCGAAGTAGCATAAATCAAGTCGTTGTTTTCATCAGCGTCATTAACGCCGGTACCTTGCGCTCCCATTGTGATACTATCACCAATCAGCTTAATTTGCAGATTTGCGCCGTCCGTAAACAGCGGTTTCATTATATTGCTGATCTTACCATTATCAATGGCTGTCAAATCAGCAATCTGAATAGAATTTACCACAGTTTTATCAGCTGCATCTTTCAGCGTTGTCAGCACATCGACCTCGCCGTAGGGCTGATAAATCACCCCTTCACAATTATCGCCGTAACCGATGTAGATTTGCTTTTCTTTAACCTCGTTTGCAAATGTTCCAACAAAATACACCGCATTTTCGGGAATTTCGGCAGCAGCTACTTTCTGAGTATATGACACAGTTCCGTCAGAAAGCATAAACAATGCAAATCGAAACTGCTGCTCTGTGAGTATGCCGTTCTCATTAGCAACTCCACAGAACAAACTTCCTTTTGAAGTGTCAATAGGGATATCTTCCGTTATAAAATATGACTCGTTTGCAACCTTGTTTATGCCATTCTGAACATAACCCTCAACAATATTTTGTGGATTGTAAAGATTATTACCAAGAAAAGTTTTGTCAAGCTTTGAATTTGCCGTTTCCGCAAACTGTTCGGCTATTTCATTTGCAGTTTCCATTGCCGTTTCGACTTCATTTTTAGCGGTCAAAATGTCCTCCAAAACGCCCTGAGCCTGCTCAAAAGTTGGTATCGGAGCAATCTCTCCGTTAAGACTATCCTTAATAACAAGTCTGAAAATATCCGACTTTTTTACCAATTCATAACTGTTATCACCATTTGTCTTGCAAGCAAAAATCTGACATTTCACCTCCCCTGCCTCACGCAATATCGAACCGTCAATGATATATATTCCGTCAGTAATTTCCACTTCATAAGCAGTTTCATCAGCGTACTGAATTCTCATTTTATAAAGGTCAGCGCCTTCAACGTTCAAACCTGCAAAATGTATTGTTCTGGAACTCGTTTCACCCACATAACCAAGCAAATTTTCCGAACAAATCGCCGTATAATCATGTGAAAGCTTTATCAGCATAAGCACACCCCCTTACATGACAAACTTTCTCTGTGTTTTTTAACAAATGTAATGCTCAAAATATTCCTCCTGAATTATTTATTTGCAGATATGCCGGGAATTTATATGGGGAAGCACATCTGTATTTTTGTTGATTATATTATAGAACATATGTTCTCATTTGTCAAGAGGAAAATTTATAAAGTTTCAAAATCAGCAGAAAAACAGAGTAAATCGAAGAAAAATACAGATTACAAAAAACTGCCGTACCTTTTACAGTACGGCAGTCAAATCAGTGTTATTTCAAAGCATCATGTAAAGCCTGATACAATACCATTGTATCAATGGGCTTGGAAATATGTGCGTTCATTCCTGCATCAAGGCAAGCAGAGATATCCTCCGCATAAGAATTTGCCGTCATAGCAAGAATGGGTATAGTTTTTGCCTGAGGATGAGAACTTCTGCGGATTGCTTTGGTTGCATCGATTCCCCCCATTACAGGCATCTGCATATCCATGAGAATTATGTCATAAGTTCCCTCAGCTGATGCAGCAAATTTTTCTACGGCAATTTCTCCGTTCTGCGCAACTTCCACCTGCATATTAACCATTTTCAGAAATTCTGTTGCAATTTCAACGTTCATTACGTTGTCTTCTGCCAAAAGAACTCGTTTTCCGCTGAAATCGAAACCTCCGAATCCACAGGAGTTTTCTTCCTCAGCGTCAAGAATACCCGACAGCATAGAGTAAATATTTGACTGGAACACAGGTTTTTCCATTATTTTATCTATGCCGATCCGCTCGTAAAGCTCTTTGTCCTCAGAAATATCCTCCGTATAAGTGATTATTACAGGTTTTAAACCCGTTCGCTGAGCGGAAATCACCTTTCCGAGCGGTATTTTATCCTTTGAGGCAAAATCCCTGCCCACAAAAACAGCGTCATATTGTTCAGTCTTTTCAAGATATTTTTCAGCAGACTCAAAGCTTTCCGCTTTATCCGACTGAACGCCCATTTTTTCCATTATCTCTCCTAGATAATCAAGGGTAGTTTTATCATTGTCGGCAATAAGAATTTTCATTCCCTTAACACGCTCGTCGCTGTAAGGATTTTCGTTTCTGAATCCTACTGGTATATTTACATAAAATACCGTACCCTTGCCTTTTTCCGACTCAACGGAAATTTCGCCGTTCATAAGCTCGCAAAGATTTTTTACAATAGAAAGTCCAAGTCCGCTTCCGCCATGCTTCTGAGCAGTATCAGCAGATTCCTGCTCGAAAGGCTTGAACAATCGCTTCTGCATTTCCTTTGTCATGCCCTCACCGGTATCACCCACGGACAAATGCAGAACCACATTGTTATTTTCCACGGTTTCGCTGGCTACCACCACGATTTTTCCGCCGCTTGAAGTAAATTTATATGCATTGGAAATGAGATTCAGCAAAATTTGATTTATTCTCAGCTGATCTCCGATAAGCGTTTCATAAGGAATTTTTGATGCCAGAACATTCAATTCTATATTTTTCTGTCTGCATTGCGGATAATAAACCGCCGCAATGGTGCTGAGAATCTCAGTTATGCTGAACGGATTTGAGGCAATTTTCATCTTTCCATTCTCAATCGCCGACATATCAAGCACATCATTAATAATATTCAACAAAATTTTTGACGACTGGTCAATTTTGTTCAGACAGTCCCTTACCTTATCAGGATTTTCCGCATTAGTTTTACATATCTGTGTTAATCCTGCGATTGCGTTCATGGGAGTTCGTATCTCATGACTCATTCGGGACAGGAACATACTTTTTGCCGAATTAGCCTTCTCTGCCTGAGAGTAAGCTACTAAAAGCTGATCATTCTTTCGTTTATTCACTAAAATAATCAACCCAATTACAATAGCCGCCATCAAAACGCAAATTATTGTTACAACTATTGCCAGATAACCTGCATGAACCTTAACAGGCTGCACAGTGGAGTCGATATAATCCTGAGTTATACACTTGAAAAGCACCCAGTTATTAGTACCGATAGCAGTGTAGTAAAAATGCCGTGTTTCCCCCTTGTAAGTGAAAGCCGCCTGACCTGATTTCAAGCTTTGAACATCGGAATAAACCTGTTCCTTGGAGGAAATGGTAAAACGCACGTTGTCAAAAAATTCCCATATATCCATTCCGTCGGGACTAATAGACTGCTCGTTTTGGGACCTTAGAAGAACATCACCCTGCTGATTAATAATCATCGAATAGCTATTCCCGTCAAGAGTCTGCGTTTCAATAAGCTTTGATAGAGCAAAAATATCATAATATGCACTTAATACGCCCACAGCCTTTCCGTCCTTTATGATGCAAGCAGAAAGGATTATCTTATTCTCATCAAGAAAAACTCCGCTTTCACCTAAAATACTGCGCTGAAAGAATTCCTCCGAACTAACATCCATAGTTTCTCCATCACTTCCGTAAGCTATGCCGTTGGAATCAATCAGCAAAATCGGACTTACCGGCGAATCACGTTCAAGCACATGAAGCTGTGTGAGCGTTTCCGCCGAACCAAAATCCTCCACATTACTGAATATGTTTGCAGAAGCTTTTATCAAAGAAAGAGTATTATTAAATTCAAGGCTCGTGGAATAAGCATTATTTTGAGAATATTCCACAAAAAGCTCGTCATTTTTATCGGTAATGATATTTGCTATTCTGATGAAAAGACTATTGAATCCTATTCCCGCACAAATGATCAGAACAACTGACAATATTGCAAAAAAGCGCATAAGCTTTTTATTTGAAAGAAGATATCTCATTTTTATACTGTTCCCTTAGGAACATATACCCCCTTTTATTCATTTTGTGCCTCTTTAAAAGTAGAATTAGCCTGTTCAGTGAAAAAAAGCGCACATTGCTCGGGCGTTTTTTCACCGCTGATAAGGCTGTATAGCATATTCACCCACTGAGCACGCATTTGTGAAAATCCATCAATAGTATTGTAATATACGCCATAAAACGACTGCCAGTTGTAAACCTCTGTCATTTTTTTATCGTCATAAAGAACTCCAAAACTGTTCCGCACGGGAATACATTTGGTATGAATAACAGAGTCCTTTCCTATTTCGCCCTCTGCAAGAAATTTCAAAAACTCTTTTGAAGCTTCTATTTTATCCGAATCTCCGTTGTCAAAAATACAAAAACCATTTATAAGATACTCAAGCTCTGCCACTCCGTCATCGGAAGGGTAGGGTACATTCACCGTTTCAACATTATTTCTGTCAAGCTCCTCCTGATTTATCTCTTCAAGATTAGGACTCCAAAGCAATGTAAAAGAGCATCTTCCATGGACAAACTTTGATATAGCGTCAGCCGAAGTTTCCTCCGATCCGTCAATAATTCTGCCATCCTTAACCGCTTGCTGAATATATTCAAAAGACTTAATCATTTTATCCGAATCGGTAGTATAAGCCGAAAGATTATCGTTTGTAATGCTTGCGCTGTAAAGATTTGCAGCAAACGCACGAGTACCCTGATCGCCTGCGGTATTCTTGCAGTAAACCAAGCCTGCAATATAGCCTTTTTCCCTTAAAGCAGTTGTCACCGTGGTAAAATCATCAACTGTCCAGCCCTCTTTCACAAGGTCAAGAACTCCTGCATCCTCCAAATAAGCCTTATTGAAAGCCATATAAAACGGTGCCGAACTTAGGGGATACATATAATAATCGTCACCCACACGACAAACGTCCAAAAGATTTGAATTTGAAATATCCGACTTGAACTCATCGTCAAATAGGTCATTCATGTCTGCAAGATAACCCTCTTTTGCATATGAAATAATTCTTCCCGGAGCGTCGAAAAGCAGGTCGCAGCAATTATTCTTTTTCCTTGCGTCCATTATTTTCTGTTCTCCGGAAGAAAAATCAAGCATTTTCAGTTCAACATGAATGTCCTCATGCTCTTTTTCAAATTCGTCAATGAGTTTTTGCTCATATCTTCCATCTTCGTCCTTGGTGAATGTAGGAAAAGCCCACCATGAAATAGTCGTCACACCGTTGTCCTCTGACAAGACAGACGATTCATCAGTATTCTTTTCACAGCCGAAAAAAGTTCCGGCAACAGAAATTGCCAGCAAAACTGATAATACACGCCATTTCATGATACGACCTCCTGCAATTATTAAGTTATAAATAATTATAACACAAATTAGTCAATATTTCAATAGACAAAATACATGATTATACGCAATAAATTTTACGTTATGCATAATTTTAATTTTCAGTTAACAAAAAAACAGAGGCAATTATGAATCGCCTCTGAAAAAATTATGGATAATACCACACACAATAATTGTGGGGTGTTGCCCTATGTATTCGCTTATAAATTAATATTCTTACCATGCTTACTGGACAGCTTTAATCTTGCCATTGCACGATTTAATGCTGCCTGAGTATGATAGTATTGCTTTATGCTCTGTTTCTGACGCAACCGCTCTTCCGCACGCTGTTTAGCCGCCTCAGCACGCTTTATGTCAATTTCTTCCGGACGTTCAACAGTATCTGCAAGTATAGTCACAAACTTAGGCATAATCTCAACAAAACCCTCGCTGACTGAGGCATAATACCACTTATCGCCCACACGATATTTCATTTCACCCGAATTAAGACAGGTTATCATAGGCTCGTGATTTGCAAGTATTCCGAAAGAACCGTCAAGTCCTGGGAAAACAAGCTCGTCGCACTCCCCTGAATAAAACACATGGTCGCTGGCAACAATATCAAGCTTAAAGGTATTTCCCATAAGAATTTACGCCTCGCTTCCCATACTCTTTGCCTTTTCCTTAACCTCGTCAATGGTACCCACATTCAAAAATGCCATTTCAGGATAATCGTCCATTTCTCCGTCAATAATCGCCTTAAATCCTCTCAAAGTTTCTTTCAGCGGAACATACTGTCCCTTTACTCCTGTAAAGTTTTCAGCAACTCTGAACGGCTGTGAAAGGAATTTCTGAATTTTTCTCGCTCTGAGAACCGCCAGCTTATCATCTTCGTCAAGCTCCTCCATACCAAGAATTGAGATAATATCCTGCAATTCTTTGTATTTCTGCAAAAGTTCCTGAGTTTTTCTTGCAATTCTGTAATGCTCCTCACCCACAACGTCAGGTTCAAGAATTCTCGAAGTAGATTCAAGAGGGTCAACCGCAGGATAAATACCCTGCTCAACGATTTTTCTTGAAAGAACCGTAGTTGCGTCAAGGTGTGAGAATGTGATTGCAGGAGCAGGGTCAGTAAGGTCATCGGCAGGCACATAAACCGCCTGAACGGACGTAATTGAACCTTGCTTTGTGGACGTAATTCTCTCCTGCAATTCACCCACTTCATTAGCTAGGGTAGGCTGATAACCTACGGCGGAAGGCATTCTTCCCAAAAGTGCCGAAACCTCAGAACCCGCCTGAACATATCTGAAAATATTGTCTATAAATAATAGTACGTCCTGATGCTCTTTATCTCTGAAATACTCCGCCATTGTAAGACCAGTCTGAGCCACTCTCATTCTTGATCCAGGAGGCTCGTTCATCTGACCAAACACCAGTGCCGTCTTATTGATAACTCCCGAATCGTTCATTTCATGCCACAAATCGTTGCCTTCACGGGAACGCTCTCCTACTCCCGTAAATATGGAATATCCGCCATGCTCTGTGGCAATGTTTGTAATAAGCTCCTGAATAAGTACGGTCTTACCTACTCCTGCACCGCCGAAAAGTCCGATTTTACCGCCTTTTGCATAAGGTGCAAGCAGGTCGATAACCTTAATTCCCGTTTCAAGAATTTCAACAACAGGCTTTTGGTCCTCAAATTTCGGTGGCTTTCTGTGAATTTCCCAGCGTTCCTCAGCTTTAACAGGCTCTCCACCGTCGATTTCCTCACCAAGTACGTTGAACATTCTTCCAAGAGTGCAGCTTCCCACAGGCACTTTGATGCACGAACCCGTAGCAGTAACCTCCATATCCTTTTCAAGACCGTCGCTGGACGCAAGCATAATTGCACGAACAGTATTGTTACCCAGTTGTCCTGCAACTTCCAAAACTCTGGTTTTTCCGTCAAGCGAAACAGTTAAAGCCTCCTTTACCATAGGAAGTCTGCCCTCTGCAAACTCAACGTCTACAACAGGCCCTAATATCTGAACAATTTTACCCTTTTCCATAAATAAGACACCTTCCCTAACTGTTCTGAGCGTTTGCTCCGCCCACGATTTCCGTAATTTCCTGAGTAATAGCCGCCTGCCTTGCACGGTTATACTGCAAGGAAAGCTCTCTTATCGAATCCTTCGCAGCAGTTGTTGCACTGTTCATTGCATTCATTCTCGCATTCTGCTCGCTTGAAAAAGCCTCGATAAGAGTTCCGTAAAGCAATCCTTTTATATAATTCGGCACAAGATGATCCATAACCTTTTCAGGAGACGGTCGGAACGTGGCAATATTATGCGTCTGCTTTTTCATTGGATTTTTAAAATCCTCACGTTCAAGCGGAAAAAGCTTCAACATTTCAGGCTCCATTTTCATAGATGTAATCATTTTTGTATAAATTACATAAACCTCGTCAAGGTAATGTCTTTCAAACAAGTCAATAATAGTTTCCGCCATTGACCTTGCTCTGTAAAGAGTAGGATTTTGAGCCGTATACAGAAATTCTCCGTCAATGGGCACTTTTCTTCTTGAAAAATAATGACGTCCAATCTGTCCAACGACAAAAAGACAGGTATTTTTGTGCTTAGCCATTTCTTCCTCAGCCATTTTCAGCACATTATGATTATAAGCTCCTGCAAGTCCCTTATCGGCGGTAATTACTATATACCCAATCATCTTATCCTCAGGATTTTTTTCATTTCGCTGGTCAAAATACTTATGCTCAAATTCAGGGGTATGCTTTAAAATATGGTGAATCGTAGATTGAAGCTTTTCAAAATAAGGCAGAGTATTTTCAAGATTTTTCTTAGCCTTTCTCAAATTTGACGAGGAAATAAGATACATGGCGTTGGTAATTTTCATAATTTCATTTATGCTGTTAATACGCTCACGAATTTCTTTCATATTAGCCATAATTATGACAAATCCTTTCTGCCAAATTTATCTTGAAGCCTTATACTCCTTAGCCGCTTTGAGAATTTTTTCTTCCAGCTCGTCGGTCATAGTCTTTTTATCATTGATTTCGTCAATAATATCACGATAATTAATGCTGAAATATTCAAGCAGACCTTTTCTGAACTCAGCGATTTCCTTAATAGGAACGTCAAGCATAATTTTGTGATTTGCACAGCAAAGAATAATCGCCTCGTCACTCATTGAGAACGGGTGATACAACGGCTGTTTCAACAGCTCCACAAGTCTGTTTCCATGGTCGAGAAGTTCCTTTGTGCTCTTGTCAAGGTCAGAACTGAACTGAGTGAAAACTTCCATTTCTCTGAACTGAGCAAGCTCCATACGAAGTCCGCCTGAAATCTTTTTGACAATCTTGGTCTGAGCCGCTCCGCCTACTCGTGATACGGACAAACCTACATTTACGGCAGGTCTGATACCCGAGAAAAACAGTTCTGTTTCAAGAAAAATCTGACCGTCGGTAATAGAAATAACATTTGTTGGAATATATGCAGAAACGTCGCCTGCCTGAGTTTCAATGATAGGCAGAGCGGTAATCGAACCGCCTCCGTGTGCATCGTCAAGTCGGCATGAACGCTCCAAAAGTCTGGAATGAAGGTAGAATACGTCGCCCGGATAAGCCTCACGTCCCGGGGAACGTTTAAGCAAAAGGCTCATTGCACGGTATGCAACAGCGTGTTTTGAAAGGTCATCGTATACGATAAGAACGTCCTTACCCTTATCCATAAAATATTCCGCCATAGCAGTTCCTGCATAAGGACAAATATACTGCAAAGGAGCCAAATCGCTTGCCATTGCAGATACAACAATAGTGTAATCCATAGAGCCGTGCTTTTTCAAATCGCTTACCAGCTTTGCAACGGTAGAGGCTTTCTGACCGATTGCAACATAAACGCAAATCATATCCTTGCCCTTCTGATTTATGATAGTATCAAGGGCAATAGCGGTTTTACCCGTCTGTCTGTCTCCGATAATAAGCTCACGCTGTCCTCTGCCTATGGGAAACATTGAATCAATCGCCAAAATACCTGTTTCGAGAGGCACAGTAACGGATTTTCTGTCAATAACGCCTGCTGCCTCTCTCTCAATAGGATAATATTCGTCATACTCGATTTCACCCATACCGTCAATAGGCTGTCCCAAAGCGTCCACAACACGTCCAAGCAGCTTTGCACCTACTCCCACGCCTGCTCGCTTATTGGTTCTTACAACTTTTGAACCCTCTGAAAGACCGTAATCAGAACCCAAAAGAACAACTCCGACAGTTCTTCTTTCAATATTCTGCACTATACCCTTTACGCCCGTTTCAAACTCAACAAGCTCTCCGTACATTACATGATTTAAGCCGTAAATATTTACAATTCCGTCATTTATGGAAATAACCGTGCCTGTTTCGCTTACCTGCATTTTTACGTCAAAGTCTGCAATTTCGCTTTTAAGCACAGAAATTATATCGTTCTTATCCGTCATACTCAAATCATTCACCTCCTGATTAATCTGTTCTGCAATGCCTTAACAGCACCCTGAACACTCTTATCATAAACGATGTCGCCAACTGTCAACTTATAACCGCCAATAAGAGAATCATCTTGTTTTAATATCAGCTCCACATCAGAAGCATTATATTTCTTTTTCAGCATTTCCTTAAAACTTGCCACAGTTTCATCATCAGGCTTATTAACATAGGAAAGCTGGGTATTAAGAATATTTTTCGCCGTAAGGTCAAGCTCTCTGTAAGACTCTAAAATATCCGCAATTTCACCGATACGATTAAAATCTACCATAACTTTGAGAAATTTTTTCACACTATCGGGAAAAATCTTGTCAATAACCGCATACTTCTCGTTTCGTGAAACTGATGGAGAAGATAAAACGTCTTTCAGTTCATCACAGCTGTTGAATATGTATTCCGTCCGCTCAATGTCCTCAAATGGAACATTTAAATCAAATAAAGCCTTTGCACAGATTTCGTCCCTATACAAAATCATTTTGACGCACCTACCTCTGAAAGAAAAGCATTTGCAGCCTCTCTGTCGGTATCGTTGTCAACATTTTTGCCTATAACCTTAGCGGCTGCAAGAATAGCCAAATCCGCAATCTGATACTTAACGTCGTCAATAGCCTTGGATTTTTCATTTTCGGCTGCCTTTTCAGCCTCTTTAATAATTCGTGCCGACTCTGCCCTTGCATTTTCAAGCATAAGTTCACATTCCTTATTAGCGTTCGCTTTTGCCGTATTAGTAATTTCGGCAGCCTCCTGACGAGCGTTCTTTATACCTGCCTCGTAATCAGCTTTCATCTGTTCAGCCTCCTGCTTCTTAGCCTTAGCGGAGTCCAGATCCTTTTGAATAGCCGCCGTTCTTTCGTCAATTATCTTGCAGACAGGATTAAAAAGGAACTTCCTCAAAAGCAGAAACAGAACAAGAATATTTATAACTGTCCAAAGTAAATTCCAGTCTAATTTCAGCATTAAAATTTACTCCTTTCAAAAAATATTTTTACTCAGATTTTTTATTATTTAAGAACGAAAATAATCAGAAATGCAATAATAAGACCGTAAATAGCGGTTGCCTCTGCAAGTGCGCAGCCTAAGATAAGCGAGCTTCTTATATCCTTTTTTGCCTCTGGCTGTCTTGCGATAGATTCTGTTGCTTTTCCTGTTGCGATACCGATTCCTACTCCTGCACCTACACCTGTCAGAACGGCGAGTGCCGCACCTATTGCTACCAATGTCATAATAAATTCCTCCAAATCAAAAACTTTTTCTTCACTTATTTAAGAACAAAAATAATTAGAAATGCAATGATAAGACCGTAAATAGCGGTTGCCTCTGCAAGTGCGCAGCCCAAGATAAGCGAACTTCTTATATCTTTTTTTGCCTCAGGCTGTCTTGCGATAGATTCTGTTGCCTTGCCTGTTGCAATACCGATTCCTACTCCTGCACCTACACCTGTCAAAACGGCAAGTGCCGCACCTATTGCTACCAATGTCATAATAAATTCCTCCAATCAATTACTCATCTTCTATCGCTTCATTGATGTAAAGCGACGTCAGGAAAACAAAAACATAAGCCTGAATAAATCCGTCGAAAATATCGAAGTATGCCGATAAGGGCAGCGGAAGAATTACGGGGCATATAACCTTTATCATTTCCATAATAATATATGATGCAAGTACGTTACCGAAAAGTCGCATACAAAGTGAAAGCGGCTTGATAACAATTTCCATAATGTTAAGGGGCGCTATAATCGCAACAGGCTGTACAAAGCTTTTGAGCCAGCCCTTTGCGCCTTTTGCTCTTATTCCCGCATACTCTACAAGAATAATACTCATAATTGCCAGCGCCGCAGTAACATTCAAATCTTTCGTTGGCGGAGTAAATCCGAAAAGTCCGATAATGTTTGAAAAACCGATATAAATTATAACGGTTGCAAGATATGGAAAATAGCACATTCCCTTTTCGCCAAGCTGTTCCTTGAAAAAATTTCTCAGAAACTCCACACAAGTTTCAATCGCCGCCTGCCGTCTGTTTGGCACAAGCTGCAAATTTCTTGTAAGAAGAATTGACGCTATAACCAAAACCGCCATGATTATCCATGTAACAACGCAGGATACAGGAACAGGTATTCCTCCAAAAATCGGAATATAAAATGCAATTTCTGTGGTCATTGATTCATTTATTGCTTCGGAGATTTTTTCAATCATAGGTTTGTCACCTCCAATAATCTATACCAATTTAATATAATTGCATAAAAAATCAATGATGAGAGTAAAGCTATTAACACATAGCTTTGGAGAACTATCATCATTGATTTTTATTCAATATGTAAGCAATAAATTATGCTTGATTTTTTACTGCACATATATTATAATACTTGAATAAGCATTTGTAAAATACATATTTTCTATAATATTCATTCACCTGACAAATGGATAAACGTATGTATCTTTATTTTCGGGAGGTTTAAGCCTATGACTGAAATAAATTTTGAATACTATAAAATTTTTTATTATGTAGCTAAATTCCATAATATAACTAATGCGTCAAACTATCTGTACCTGTCTCAGCCAAGTGTGAGCCGCTGCATAAAAACCCTTGAAGAAGAACTGGACTGCAAGCTTTTCACACGTTCAAAGAAAGGCGTGGCGCTTACAACCGCAGGAGAAATGCTATACAATCATGTTGCGATAGCCTGCAACAATCTTTTTTCCGCAGAG
The DNA here is from genome assembly GCA_051882035.1 of Hominimerdicola sp. Classification (GTDB taxonomy): domain Bacteria; phylum Bacillota; class Clostridia; order Oscillospirales; family Ruminococcaceae; genus Hominimerdicola. Next base: position 6,422 of record JBJERA010000305.1, on the reverse strand, counting down.
GAAAAACTCGAACTTTTGAAGAAAAAAGATGCCTCAATCATTCGTCTTGGAGGCAGTGAAGTAGCTCTGCAAAGCTTTCTTGTTGAAAGAATCGTGGATTTTCATAGGCTTATGCCTAATATCCAAATAAAAATCGATTGTATGTCAACACCTGACGCAATCGAGGCTTTGCGCTCAAACCTTATTGATGTGGCGGTTGTTACTTCGCCTTTTTCAGATAAAACCGACTTGAAAATCAGACAAATCAAAAAACTTCAAGATATTGTTGTTGCAGGCTCTGAATTTGAAAAACTGAAAAATACGGTGATTCCAATGAAAGAACTTGTTAAATATCCGCTGATTTGCTTAAAAAACAGCACTACCACCCGTCATTATCTCGATTACATATTCCGTCAGCACAATCTCCTGCTAAAACCTGATATCGAGCTGACCTCCATTAATCTGGTGCTTCCTTTGGTGAAAAATAATCTTGGAATAGGTTTCTTGCAGTATTCAATGGCAAAAAACGCAATGGAACAAGGTGAAATCTTCCAACTTGACATAAAAGAACCTATTCCTCCACGAAACATTTGCGCTGTAACCTGCACAAAATATCCTCCTCAGGAGCAGGTAGAATACTTTGTAAACACTCTGCTCGCCAAAGAACAGACAAATTCTCAGCCGTTGTAACAGCCATAATATCTGCACGCTTTTTTCATAAAATCTTCAGAAACTTCAAAATACTGTGCAAGGGCATAAATGCTGTCAACATTCTGTTTAAGCTGTTCCACAAGTTCGTTCTTTGGAATAAGCTCTTCAATAGCCCAGCGGTCAGCCCTTGCCTCGTGGCGTGAAATCACGTCGTAGGGCGAATAAATATTGTAAAATGCTCCCTTTATGCAATGCCCCAGTTCATGGGCAGTACGTTCCTTTTTGCATATTTCGGGAGTTTTTTCGTCTATGCCTATATAGCATTTCCCGTTAAATAGCAGGGAAACCGAACCGCTTTCCGGACAATCCGCCTGCATTATTTCAATATCCTCGTCCTGAGCAATCTCCTGCAAATCCTTGATTTCAGTCATTTATTCTCCCCCTTTTCTTTTTGTTTCCTCTCTCAGCCTTACCATTTTGGCAAACTGCTTTACTTCCTCAAACATTTCGTCGGTGATTCCCTCCGTTCCGTTGAAAAGAGCAAATTTCAGCTCCTCATCGGCGGAGGATTTTTTCTGTCCGTCCATTAAAAATCCTACCGAAACACTGAAATATCCGGCTATTTTCGCAGTATTAGCAGCGGAAAGAGTTTCCGTCCGACCGGTTGAAAGCTCCGACAGACAACTTCTTGTAATATCAAGTTCCGAACACATTTTTGATACCGATATTCCTTTCTGCTTGCAAAGCTCCTTTATTCTTTCGTACATTTCAGACATAATCATTCTCCTTTTCCATAGCAGTTATTGTACAAATTTTACAAACATTCAATACAATTCATAATTTAGAACAAATGTTCTTGACAACCGCAGAATTTAGTATTATAATCATAATTACAAAATACAGAATTCTGTTAAAATCTCTCGTTTTAAATAATTATAATACAATTTTCTGTATTTACAGCTAACGAAAAGTAAATTTTTATCTGCAAAGCAATTATAACACATTAAGTGTACAAAAGTCTGTACTAAAAAATATTTTATTGGAGGAATTTTATGGGAGCAAAAGAGTTTTTTTACGCCATTGGAATGGAGAAAATTTTTGACGAGGCGGTTGGCAAACCGCTTCCCGAGCCTAACGAACGCAAATACAATCGCCGTACGGAAATCAAAAATGTTTCAAACTACAAACTTCGCTGTCTGGGACGATACCGCAGTTACGTCTACAAGGAGAAAATGCTGAAACGTGAGATTTTAAGGCTTACCGCAATAAAAATGCGTCTTGAAAACGGCAAGGCACTGGACGTTCCCGAAAGACGCTGGGGCTGCCGCAAGTCTACAATTATCAATCTATGGTTGGAGCTTTCGCAGGTTCAGCTTAAAAAGCGTGAGCTTGAACAGTTTTGTGGAAAAATTGACGACCCCTTTGTAAAAAGCGTGGTTGTTACAAGATATTTCAAAAATCCGGAAAAACGTCTTGTTGCATGGTCGCAGACGGCAAAAGACATGGGGCTTCCCATGAGCGGCGAGGACGTCAGAAAGAAAGTGACCGCCTATTTTGAAAAATAAAAAGCTCTGCCTCAGCAGAGCTAAATAACTTTATATGGTATTAAATTAATTATATTTCATAAATGTAAGCATAAAGCCAACAATACCAATTACTGAATAAATCACTGCGATTGCGCCAATAATTTTTAATATCACACCAAGAATGAAAACAGAGCCTAAAACAACTATTAAAGCTGCAACAAAAATGATTATTCCAATATAAATGCCTATAACCATAGCCATATTTTTAGGAGTAAACATACGGTCGTTCAGTGGAAAAAAGTCCACAAATTCACAATCACGGTCTTTTATTTTCTGAATAAGTCCTGAAAAAGACATACAAACCCTCCGTTCCGTTGTTAATTATCGGTCTTTATTATACACTATTTATAAATAAAAATAAATGCTTTTTATATATTTGTATCTGAATTTTAAACATTTTCGTACGAATGTATAAAAATCAACAGTTGTTTTTAACGCATTTTTATAAATAATTTCAAATTGAAAACTAAATTTATTCTGTATAATCCCTTGACAAAAGTATACCCAAGTGGTATAATATTATCAAAATTATTATTCTGAGGTGTTGAAAATGAAGGATACTTTTATTTCTGAGTCTGTTATTTATATAGGCTGTGACGATAAAACGCTTGACCTTTTTGAGAGTCAGTATTCCGTGCCTAATGGGGTTTCCTATAACTCTTATGTTATTCTTGACGAAAAGGTCTGCGTTATGGATACCGTTGACAAACGTGCAGGCGATGAGTGGATTGAAAATCTGAAAAACGCTCTTGGCGGAAGAACTGTTGACTATCTTGTGGTTCAGCATATGGAGCCTGACCATGCATATAATATTAAGAGAATCTTTGACTTGTATCCTGAATGTAAGATTGTAGGCAATTCAAAGACTTTTGTCATGATCAACCAGTTTTTTGACATTGACCTTGAAGGCAGAACCATTACTGTAAACGAGGGAGATACTCTTGAACTTGGAAAGCATACACTCAGCTTTATTATGGCTCCTATGGTTCATTGGCCTGAGGTTATGGTGACTTATGAATCCAGTGAAAAAATTCTTTTCTCCGCCGATGCTTTCGGCAAGTTCGGCACTCTTGATACTGAGGAGGGCTGGGCTTGCGAAGCTAGGAGATACTATTTTAATATTGTTGGTAAGTACGGCGTCCAGGTTCAGAATCTGCTGAAAAAAGCGTCAGCTTTGGAAATTAATACAATTCTTCCTCTTCATGGTCCTCTGCTTAAAGAAAATCTTGGATATTATCTTGACCTTTACAACACATGGTCAAGCTATAAGCCTGAAAGCAAAGGAATTTTCATTGCATATGCGTCAATTCACGGAAATACTGCCGATGCAGCAAAAAAACTTAAAGAAATGCTTACAGCAAAGGGCGAAAAAGTTTCAATCGCCGACCTTTCTAGAGATGATATGGCTGAGGCAGTTGAGGACGCTTTCCGCTATGACAGAGTTGTTCTTGCCGCATCATCTTATGATGCAGGAGTTTTTCCTCCAATGGAAGATTTTCTGCACCACCTCAAAGCGAAAAACTATCAGAACCGCACAATCGGAATTATAGAAAATGGTTCATGGGCGCCAACCGCCGCAAGAACCATGAAAGCTATTGTTGAGAATTTCAAAAACTGCACAATTCTGGATCCGATAGTTACCATTAAATCAACTCTGAAAGCAGATTCGGAAGAAAAGCTCAAAGAGCTTGCGGATGCACTGGTTGGATAAAAAAATATATTATATAGACACAAAACGGGTGAACATTATTCGCCCGTTTTCTTGTTAATTCAGAATATTATTCATTTGCAATTGGCAGATTTACTGTTATCTCAGTACCCTCTCCAAGCTTGCTGTTGATAGAGATTTCTCCATTATGGTAAGAAACTATATGCTTTACGATTGAAAGTCCCAGACCTGTTCCGCCGGTCTGTTTGGAACGGCTCTTGTCAACACGATAAAATCTTTCAAAAATTCGTCCGCAGTCCTCTTCTGAAATGCCGATACCATTATCCTTGAAAAGGATCTTTGCCGTATCTTTCGATTTTGAAATTTTCACCCAAACATTTCCGCCCTCGTTGTTATATTTTACAGCATTATCCATAAGATTTAAAAACAGCTCGGTAATGTAACCCTGATGACCTTTGATAATCAGCGGCTCGCCCTCTACCTTAATTTCAACCTTATGATTATAAGCCTTATTTTGCAGGATTTCCTCAACGTCATTTGCTGTTTTTAGCAGATTTACGCTGTCTTGAAGATTATGCTCGCTCTCCTCAATTTCCGAAAGCCTGATTATATCGTTAATCAGCGAAAGCAGACGCACGCTTTCACGATAAATCATTCCGCCGTATTTCTTAATATCCTCAGGTTCAGTAAAAATGCCTTGTTCAAGTAATTCGCCAAAGCCCTTAATTGTGGTAAGCGGAGTTTTAAGCTCATGGGAAACGTTGGCGGAAAAGTCCTTTCTGATTTCTTCCGTCTGAATAATTTCTGTTACGTCCATAAGCAGGATAATTATTCCAAGGTTAAAGCTGTTTTCGCTGTCTGCTCTGTTCACAAAAGCTCTGTAGTGCCTGCCACGAATGGTAACAACGCCGTTAGCATAACCGTTTTCACGGGCATCGTCAACATATCTTAATAGAGTTTCATTTTGTGTAAGTCTGTTAAAAGCTGGCTTATATTCGGGGTCATATTTACCTCCTAAAATTTTCAAAGCGCTCTTATTCACCGAAAGAACTTTCATATTTTCGTCAATCAGCACCATTCCCTCAACCATATTTGCAGTAATAAGAGAAATTTTTTCTTTTTCACGCTTGATTTTAGCAACATTTCTGTGAATACGTTTCATAAGAACGTCGGCATTTCTGATAATTGGTTTAAGCTCCTCATAAGGGGTTTCCATTTCACCGATATTTTCTTTTCGCAAATCAAGCTGTTTAACAAGGGAATTAATCGGCCTGATAAGAGATTCTGAAAGCTTTACCGAAATAATCGTAGTTATAATAATTATTGAGCCGCACAAAGTCAGAATTACCGGCACAACCGTTACAAGCACTCCTGCAAGATTATTTCTGTCTGTGGAAAATCTCAGGACGCCTCCCTGATACTTTACTGCATAATAATATGTGGATTCGCCGATAGTTTCCGACATTCTGGAAGCCTCTGCGCTTCCGTTTTCAAGTGCCTTTTTAAATTCCTCTCTGTCGGAATGATTTTCCATATTCTCAATACCATAGTCCGAATCGAATTCAACCGTACCGTCCTCAGCGATGAATGTAACACGAACTTTAAAATCCAACACCCCTAAAAGCAGTTGGCTTATTTCCTCAGGAGATTTATTTTCTTTTACCATAATAGATGCCACTGCCTTTAAATCATTCTTGGCACTTTTCTGATATGCAGAATAGCCAATACTGCCCACTATCATTAACAATGCAAGCACGGTTGTGGTAACAAGCGCCGTCATTGTCCTGTATATTTTCTTCTGCATAGAACCCTCCTACATATTTTTAAATATACAAGCAAGACGGGCGGTCATTGACCGCCCGTTTATATCGCAAATTTGCAAGGTTTTATCTTTTTACGGTATGTATTGTTAAACCTTATAGCCTACGCCTCTGACTGTTTTAATCAAATCATCACAGCCCGCCGATTCCAACTTCTGACGAAGAGTTTTAATGTGCATATCAACGGTTCTTGTTTCACCTACAAATTCATATCCCCAAACCATTTCCATAAGCTTATCCCTGCTTACTGCAATAGACTGGTGCCGCATAAGATACATAAGCAGCTCGAACTCTTTATAGGTCAGCACAACCTCTTTACCATTACAGGTACAGATTCTTCTTGCAGAGTCGATTGAAACTCCACCTATTGTAAGAATTTCACTATCGCTTGAAAGCTTTCCGCTGCGTCTTAAAACCGCTTTAATTCTGGAAAGCAGTTCCATTACACCAAAAGGCTTGGAAATATAATCGTCTGCTCCCATTTCAAGTCCTGAAACCTTATCAATTTCGCTGGTCTTGGCGGTAAGCATTATTACAGGCACTTCTGCGGTACGGCTGTCCTTTTTAAGCTTGCTAAGAATGGTCAGACCGTCCTCGTCAGGAAGCATTATATCAAGCAGAACCAACGACGGAGGATTATTCTTGATTTCCTCATAGAAAGGCTTTGCTTTTGGAAAAGCCTTAACATCATATCCGCCTGATTTAAGAGCACAGGAA
>JBJERA010000304.1:0-4099 GCA_051882035.1 Hominimerdicola sp. | reverse complement strand
TAGACCAGTTTGGTCCTTGTGAAATCCACAGACCGAGTTTTCTGAAAAAATATTATGCAAAAAAAGCAGAACAGTCGTAGTATCGGGAATTTCGGTGAGGACGTTGTCTGTGATTTTTTGGTTCGTCATGGATATGAAATTCTTGCGAGAAATTATACTATTCGGGGCGGAGAAATTGATATAATTGCTAAAAAAGGTGAAACAATAGCTTTTGTTGAGGTCAAGACGAGAATGGAAAATTCCCTTACCACAGGCGAGGAGGCTATTACCGAGTCCAAGAAAAAGCATATTATTAAGACCGCTCAATGTTTTTTTGATAAATTGGAAGAACCCTGTGACTGCCGTTTTGATGTTGCGGTCGTTCAGGTTCATGATAAAAAGGTTAAGCGTTTAAAGTATTATGTAAGTGCTTTTGACGCAAGTAAAAGGTAAAGGTAAAATTATTATACAGAAGGGTTGTTTGTTTATGTTTTACAAAAGTACAAGAAACAGCGAGGTAAACGTTACATCTGCACAGGCTATTGCACAGGGTATCTCTACTGACGGAGGACTTTTTGTTCCTTCTGAAATTCCTGCAATTTCTATGGATGATATTAAGGCTTTGGGTGAAAAGTCCTACGCTGAAAGAGCTTTTTTCGTTTTCTCAAAGTTTTTGACTGATTATACTGAGGCTGAAATCCGTTACTGCGTTGAGGGTGCTTACAATACAAAGAATTTTGACAGCGACAATATTGCTGAGCTTGCTCATCTTTTTGACGGTACATATATGCTTGAATTGTGGCATGGTCCTACTTGTGCATTCAAAGATATGGCTTTGCAGATTCTTCCTTATTTACTTACAACTGCCGCTAAGAAGCTTAACCTTAACAAAAAGGTTGTAATTCTTGTTGCTACTTCGGGCGATACAGGCAAGGCAGCTCTTGAAGGATTCAAGGACGTTCCTGATACGGAAATCCTTGTATTTTATCCTGACAACGGTGTTTCCGCTATGCAGAAAAAGCAGATGACAACTCAGGAGGGTGCAAACGTAGGTGTATGCGCTATCAAGGGTAACTTTGACGACGCTCAGACAGGTGTTAAGACTATCTTCACAAACAGCGAAGTTGCTGAAAAGCTTTCCGAAAACGGCATGATGTTCTCATCTGCTAACTCGATTAACTGGGGACGTCTTGCTCCGCAGATCATCTATTATGTATCAACTTACGCTCAGCTTCTTGCAGACGGCGAAATTGAGGCAGGCGAGAAGATTAATATTGTTGTTCCGACAGGTAATTTCGGTAATATTCTTGCAGGTTACTATGCTAAGAAAATGGGTGTTCCTGTAAACAAGCTTATTTGCGCTTCAAATGCAAATAATGTTCTTACCGATTTTATCAAGACAGGTATTTATGACAGAAATCGTCCTTTCCATGCAACAATTTCTCCTTCAATGGATATTCTTATTTCTTCTAACCTTGAAAGACTTCTTTATCACCTTTGCGGAGAAAACGACGCTCAGATAAGAGAATGGTTTGGTGCGTTGGCTGAAACAGGCAAGTACGAGGTTACAGACGAAGTTAAGAAAGTTCTTGCTGAGGAATTCTATGCAGGCTGCTGTGACGATAATGAAACTAAGGCTACTATCAAGGAGATTTTTGATAAGTATTCTTATACCTGCGACACACATACAGCTGTTGCAGTAAAGGTTTATGAGGATTACGCCAAGGCAACAGGCGACAAGACAAAGACTGTTATTGCGTCTACTGCAAGTCCATATAAGTTCTCCGGCTCTGTTCTCCAAGCTATTGGTAAGGATACAGATTGCGACGAGTTCGGTCTTGTAGACGAGTTGGCAGAGGTTTCTAATATCCCTGTTCCTGCATCACTTGCAGCTTTGAAGGATAAGGAAATCAGATTTAACAAGACTATTGACAAGAGTGAAATGAAAGATTACGTTTTTGAAACTTTGAAGATTAAGTAAGAAAAATATGTACCGTCCGAATAAAAAAATTCGGACGGCTTATCTTCGCTTTTTATTTGAAAAACAGAGATAAAATCCTGCTCCTTTAACGGGTGCAGATTAAAGCGTAAGCTTATTAACCCTTAGCCTTAAAGGTCTTGCATACTGTTTCATCACAGCAGTTTGGATCTGAGCAAGTGCAGCAAACATCAATTTTGCCTGCTGTACATTCGCATGAATTTCTGTTGTGGATACAGTTGCTTACATCACAGTTAATACCGTAAATCTTATCCTTTTCCATTGTTAATTCACTCCTTCTGCAACAGTGGTTGCAAAACTATTATGCTCGGATAAGTTTTTTATATTCAGATTGAGAAAAATTTTTTGAAAGGCAGGAAAAGCTTTGAGTCTATTTGTTATTGCGGATTTGCATTTGTCATTGGGCGTAAATAAGCCAATGGATATTTTCGGCGGCTGGACAGATTATGTTTCAAAGCTTTCAGAAAACTGGCAGAAAAAGGTGAAACCTGAAGATACTGTGGTTATGCCGGGAGATTTGTCGTGGGCTATGAATTTTTCACAGGCTTATAAGGATTTTGAATTTGTGCATAAGCTTAACGGAACAAAGATTATTTCCAAGGGAAACCACGATTATTGGTGGAATACCAAGAATAAAATGGATAATTTTTTGAGTGAAAATGGATTTGACAGCATAAAAATCCTCCATAATAACTGTTATAAGTATGAAAATATTGGTATATGCGGTACAAGAGGCTGGATAAGTGACAACGGCGAACCTGCCGACCAGAAGGTTCTGGCGAGAGAGGCGGGGAGACTTTCTGCGTCGATTGAGGCGGCTTTAAAGGAGAGGCTCACGCCGGTGGTTTTTCTGCATTACCCTCCTGTTTATGCCAATAATTACAATTATGATATATTGGAGGTTTTGCATAAATATAATATTAAATGGTGTTTTTATGGTCACATTCATGGGAATGCCAAGCGTTTTTCAATCAACGGCCAGCGAGATGGTATAAATTATCGGCTGATTTCAAGTGATTTTTTGCAATTTGACCCTATGGATATAACTAAAATTGTGCAAAGTGACAATTTATAAAAAAAAGCTGGAAAATAAAGCGGATATATGATATAATGTTAAAGATACATTTTAATAATGGAGGAATATCAAAATGAGTTTAAAAGCTACAAATAATGTGGACACAAATAAGTATGAGTTGGAAATCGTAATTTCTGCTGAGGATTTTGAGGCTGCAATTCAGAAAGCTTATATTAAGGCTAAGAAAAATATTTCTATTCCGGGTTTCCGTAAAGGAAAGGCTCCACGTAAGCTTATAGAGAAGGAGTATGGCGAGGCAGTTTTCTATGAGGATGCTGTAAATCTTCTTTATGAGCCTGAGGTAAACGGCGCTATTATTGAGTCTGGTCTTGAACTTGTTGCTCGCCCTGAGGTTGAGGTTACTTCTATTGATAAGGCTACCGGCGTTGCTATTAAGGTTACATGCATTACTAAGCCTGAAGTTGAGGTTAAGGATTATAAGGGTATAGAGGCTACAAAAGAAGTCAATACTGTAACTGACGAGGATATTGACAATCAGGTTAACATTCTCAGAGAAAAGAATGTAAGAATTGTAACTGTTGATGACAGAGCTGCTGAAATTGGCGATGACGTTGTTATCGACTTTGAAGGCTTTAAGGATGACGTTGCTTTCGAGGGCGGAAAGGCTGAGGACTTTACACTTTCTCTCGGTAGTGGTCAGTTCATTCCTGGTTTTGAAGATCAGATCGTCGGTCACAGCACAGGAGAAGATTTCGATATTAACGTAACTTTCCCAGAGGAGTATCAGGTTAAAGAGCTTGCAGGCGCTCCTGCTGTATTTAAGATTAAGCTTAAAAGCATCTCTAAGAAGGAAATGCCTGAGCTTGACGATGAAATGGTTAAGGATTCAACAGACTTTGAAACAGTTGACGAGTACAAGGCTGACGTTAAGAGAAAGCTTGAAGAGGCTAACGAGAGAGCCGCTGACGCTAAGGTTGAGGAGCAGATTTTCGATAAGGTTATTGAGAATATGACAGCTGAAATTCCTCAGGTAATGTTTGATAACAGAGTTAATGAAATGGTTGCTGAGCTTGAACAGAGACTTG
>JBJERA010000303.1:0-19036 GCA_051882035.1 Hominimerdicola sp. | reverse complement strand
TGTTCTTATCCAACAAAACAGTTTCACTTGGAGCAAGGTCGTCGGCACAGATAATTACTTTTTCGTCGGAATGCGCTGTCTGATTTTCCTCTGAGGAAAGATTTTTAATAAGTCTGTCAGAAATATCCTTTACATCTGCGGCTCTCGCCTGCATATAGGAATCCTCCATAGCGGAAAACATTTCAGAAAAATTATCCGCTGTAACTGCAACGGCATATTCAGCATTGACCTTCTGGCTTTCGATTATATTTTCGATTGATTCATTATAATCGTCATCTTCAAGCATCATCATGTGGATTTCAAAAATCTGAGCGTTGGTTTCTCCAACTTCTTTTAAAGCCTTTTCATAGATTTCAACAAGCTGTCTGAGAGAAACTTCCTTAGCATTCTGAACTCTTACTTTTTCATGCTCTGTATCTGTCACATGAATACGCTTAACCTTGACTTCTTCACGCTTGAACAATAAAATTTGTCCTATTGCAACAGCGCTGTATACGCCTTTTCCTGTGAATTTAATCATAACAGCACCCTCCGTTTTTTAGATTAGAGATTTTTTTCAAGAAAATCCTTCAAAGCCTGTTCTGCCTCAGCCTCGTCATCACCATTGATTGTAATAGTGATTGTATCTCCGCACTTTACTCCAAGACCCATAAGCGCCATAAGCTTATTTGCTGCTACGGACTTTCCTTCTTTTTCAATAGTAACCTCGCTTGCGAATGCCTTTGCAGTTTTTGCCAACATTCCGGCAGGTCTTGCATGAATTCCTAACTTGTCCTTAATTGTGTATTCAAATTTTACCATATAAATACTTCCTTTCATCTTAAATATAATATAGAAAACAGCGAATTGCTATTTCCTGCCTATCTTACTTTATCTTCAAAATATCTGTTCCAGCCTTGATTTTTCCCTCTGCAACAGGTTCAACAGCTTCAAATTCATCACTGTTGCACACAACCATTGGCGTAGTCATTTTATAGCCTGCCTTGCGGATTTCGTCAAGGTCAAATGAAATAAGCAGGTCGCCCTTTTTGATAGTCTGACCATCAAAAACATGAGTTTCAAAGAACTTTCCGTTCAGCTTAACGGTATCAAGACCAACGTGAAGAAGAATTTCACTGCCATTGTCGGATATAAGATTTATAGCGTGTTTTGTATCAAAAACGCTTTCAACCTTGCCATCGCATGGAGAATATAGTTTGCCCTCGCTTGGTTCAACGGCAACTCCCTCGCCAAGAATACCCGTTGAGAAAGCCTCGTCCTCAACATCAGAAAGTGCCACAACTGTTCCATTCAGATGCGAACCAAGAACTGTTTCTCCGATCTGAGATTTTGACGTTTTTTCCACTCTTTCGGTATTTTCTTCAATATGCTCATCTCTGTCCACAAGAAGTTCGTCAAGTCTTTCAGACTCAGGTGTTTCTAGGAAATCTTCCAGATGTGATTTAACTACCGACACCTGCGGGCCGTAAATAATCTGAATACCATTACCCTTGCGGATAACCCCCGACGCTCCGCTTTCTTTAAGCATACCGTCGTTTACAATATCAGAATTTACAACTGTTACTCTGAGTCTTGTTGCACAGCAATCCAAATCAGACAGATTTTCTTTTCCGCCTAAACCTTTCAGAATCAATGCACTTACAGTATCAATTTCTCCTACTGCTGAACTGCCGTTTTTTTCAGCCTTTCTTGCGTTTACATCTTTTCTTGTGTAAAGCTTTGTTTCCTCATTGTCAGCCTCACGTCCGGGAGTTTTCAGATTAAGCTTTGTAATCATAAAATAAAATACGAAATAATATATAATCGCATAAATCAATCCCACAACGACAATCCAAATCCAGTTAGTTTTCGCATTTCCTTGCAGAATGCCGAACAATGTCAGGTCGATAAGTCCGCCTGAGAAGGTCATTCCTACGCCAACGTTTAAAATGTGCATTAACATATATGAAAGTCCTGCCAGAACACAATGAACTGCATACATTGCAGGTGCAACAAATAGGAATGTGAATTCCAAAGGCTCGGTGATACCTGTCAGCATTGAAGTAAGCGCTGCTGAAAGTAAAAGGCCGCCGACAACCTTTTTCTTTTCAGGCTTTGCAGCTTTGTACATGGCAAATGCGGCGGCAGGAAGTCCGAAAATCATAAATGGAAATTTACCGGTCATAAATCTTGTTGCTGATACGGAAAACTGAGTTGTTGAATGGGAAGCTAATTCTGCAAAGAAAATATTCTGAGCACCTTGAACAGTTACTCCGGCAATAATAGCTGTTCCGCCCACTGCCGTCTGCCAGAACGGCATATAAAATACATGGTGAAGTCCAAATGGAATCAATGCTCTTTCAATAATACCATATATCCATGTTCCTGTGTAACCCGAATTAAGCACAAGCTGTCCTAAATTTGAAATGCCAAGCTGAACTATCGGCCATACATAGAACATTAAAATCCCCACTGCAAGATAAACGATTGAACTTATAATCGGAACAAATCTTGTCCCACCGAAGAAAGAAAGCACCTGCGGCAGCTGAATTTTATAAAATTTATTATGCAGAGCCGCAACTCCTAAACCTACGATAATACCGCCGAATACACCCATTTGCAAGGTAGTTATGCCAAGAATAGAAGTTGTGGAGTTCTCAGTCATTGCCTCAACTCCGCCCTTAGCGGAAATAAGTGCGCTGATTGTGGTATTCATAATCAGATAAGCGATTGCACCGGACAAAGCCGCAACCTCTTTTTCCTTTTTTGCCATACCTATTGCTACACCCATTGCAAATAATAGCGGAAGGTTATCGAAAACTGCACTTCCCGTCTTGCTCATAATGTCAAGAATTGTGTATAAAAGTCCGCCTTCCTTAATAATGTTTGTCAGATGATATGTTTCAAGCGTTGTCTGATTTGTAAATGAACTGCCTATTCCAAGCAAAAGTCCCGCAATCGGAAGAATTGCAATAGGCAGCATAAAGGAACGTCCTACTCGTTGGAGAACACCGAATATTTTATCCTTCATAACTGTACCTCCTCTTTATTTGCAATCCGTGCAAATGGCACCTGTTTTGCACAACTGCATTATGAATCCTTTATAAAAATCAGCTGTTACGCTGACTTTTACAAATAAATAAGTCAGAGAAAAGATTTCTTTCTCATTATATTTCACCTACAACGATTATAATAACCGATTATTAACAAAAAAACCAACCTTATAACAAACTTATTATAAAAATAAGTTGTATAAAGTTGGTTATACCTTTTACAGCAACATTTTATTATATTTTTTACATTAGAATTCGATTTAGTTTTATGGTTAATTAAAGTATTAACATTTAAAACAATTAGCATATACGCTTTTTTATACAGCAAAAGCACTGTCAATATTATATATACTATACCAAGCTTTACCTTTGTGCTTAACAGAATACAAAGCCTTGTCGCTCTGATTTAGCAAAACGTCAAAATTATGACTTCCTATTTCTGATAGCTTAGATATAGCAATACCTGCACTAGCAGACAACATTTTAAATTCATTCCTTGAAGAATAAGTGGCAGTAAGTCTGCAAATTAGATTTTTTGCTTTTTCTTCAATTTCAGAAATCTTAAATTCTCCGTTAACGACAATGAGAAATTCATCGCCGCCTAATCGAGCAATAAAATCATCTGAATAGCAATGTGTCAGAATTTTAGAGGTTTCAATCAAAGCACAATCACCTATGCTGTGTCCAAACTTGTCATTAACCGATTTAAAATTGTCTAAATCAAGCAAAATAAAGGAAATTTGCTCAGATTTTTTCAAACCTGACAAATAATTAAACAAACTCCTGCGATTATTAAGCCCAGTAAGAAAATCAGTATACGCATTATGCAGATTTTTCTGCTCGTACTCATATTCAATAGTAACGTCCCTGAAAATTCCTATTGTACCGATTTTTTCATCAAAAATATCAATAATATCCTGTTCTCTAAAATTTAGTACAAAATGTCTGCCGTTTCTATCCAAAAACAACCTGTCTTTTCTATGTAAATCCCTTTCAGCATCAAGAAAAATCGTATTTTTCCATGTATTATAATTCTGTCCTACAATTTCACCGCAGTCAGGAAACATTTCATGCAAAATGGAATTTGCATTAATGATAGTACCATTCTTGTCTTCCAGCAACATTCCAAATGGCAGACTTTTCATAATTATTTCAAGTTCATTGTTAATATTATTCAAATCTGTGACATCATGTGCAATTCCGCAAGTTCCGAAAATTTCGCCATTAACGTCAATTAGCGGAGATTTATAGGTCTTAAACTGACGAAAGCCATTTTTGGTTTTCACTTTTTCGTCAAATAAGCAAGTCTTACGAGTCTGCATAGCAATATTCTCGGATTCAAGGCAGACATATTTTCCCTGGTCATATTCATCTTTCGGAACATCCCATATATAGTCATGACCACGTTTGTAAATCTGTTCCTTGGTCTTTTCAACAACCTTGCAGAAACCGTTGTTTACACTCAAATGGGAACCATTATCGTCCTTAAACCAAACCAAATCGGGAATACTGTCAAAAGCAGTTTCAAAACAAATGTTAAGCTTTCTTGAATCACTCAAGGTTTTCATGTTTTTGATTGTTTTTCTAAAATTGAACTGCAAAATTTTTTCATTGTAAGGCTCATTATCCGGCATAATCCATAAATCATCGCATAAATCAGCCACATCATTTCCAATCATTTCATAACTCGATGAATTTGTAATATAAACAATATTTCCGCCTTTTTTCAATCCCTTACAATCCAAAAGAGCCTTATAATCTCTGTCAATGACAACTACCGAGTCCGCTTCCAAAAGGAAATCGATTTCATCAACAGCAATTACATCAAAACTGCAATCCTCAAAATCTGTCAAACTTTCAGCCACATTTACAAGAAATTCAAATCCACATTTGCTGACAATATAAATTTTAAGTTGACATTTATACATAACAAACACTCCATTAATAAAGATAACTTCATGCTAAACTAAAATTAAAAATACACTAAACCTAACAAGGTATTAATTTTATATTTTAAAATTATGTTCACTTTTAGTATACCTTATTTAAGATAAAATGTCAACAAAAAATAAATATCTTTAATAATAACATCTATGTTTTCTACAAAAACTAAGTAAAAATAACAACAATATGTACAAATGATTGATTACTTATTTGTTGCAAAATCAGTTTTTAACAAGATCTGACTTTCCAAGGCGTTTCTGAACTTCCGCACTGATTATGTATGCAAAAATGACAGATACTATATCCTTTACAATAAAAGGCAAAGATACCGTCATAAGTGACTTTCCAAAAGAAATCTTTGCAAGTATAGAATATTGTAAAGCACCTAATAAATGAGTGCAGGCAAGCCCTGCTATACCCAAAACTATGGCAGGAATTCTTCTGGTTAACTTCATTCCCTGTCCACAAAGAAATGCCATCGGGATAAAACCGTAAATAAAACCTCCTGTAAATCCGGCTATAGCACTTAATCCGCCCTTCCAGCCTGAAAATACCGGGAGACCGACTGCTCCGAGGATTACATAAACTATTACCGCAATCGAACCATTCTTCCTTCCCAGAAAGTACCCACAAAGCGCAACTGCAAAAGTCTGCAAAGTTACCGGAACATTTATGGGCAATGGCAGAGCAATCTGCGATAAAATCGCAATTATCGCAGCAAACAGCCCGATTAATACAATTTGTTTAGTCTGAATTTTTTGTGCTTGATACATAATTACCAGCTCCTTACTATATTTTATACTAAAATTATATCACAAAAAAATGACATTGTCAACTAATTATAAAAGATAGTTGACAATGTCATTTTTGAAATTACTTTTCCTTTATCTTTTTGTAAACCACTGCGCTAACAGCCGGACATACAACATTTCCGCTGACCGCAAATTTATTCATCTTACCATTCTTATCAAGCCTCTGATAAAATCTCCCCTCAGGAAGATTAAAACGTCTATCTTCCCAATATGGATTTAACACTACAACAAAGCATTCATTCTTATCGCTTAGTATAAATTCAATAAAATTGCAGTCGCCTGTATCAATAAAACGCAAATGCTCTGCAACTTCCTCTTTCGTTGTCATTCTAAAAAGTCCGCTGCTCTTACGCAGCTTGATTAACGCTTTATAATAAGCAAAAACTTCGTAATATTTTTTCTTCTTGCTCCATATTACTTTATTGGTAAAATCAGAAGAATTGTAGCTGTTGTGAGAATACTTGCTAACATCATCTAACTCTCCGTTTTCGGGCGGAATATTAGGTTTTGAGCGAAGAAAATCTTGAGCAAGCTGAATAAACGGCACTCCTTGCGACAGAAATACTATCGCTGCGGCAAGTTTGTCCATTTGTATTCTTATTTCAGTATTTGTGATATATTTAGTAGAAATAGTAAGTTTATCCCAAAGCGTATTATTATCATGTGCCTCACAGTAATTTATTGCCTGAGTTGGCTCAAAAGCCCAACAGGCTTCATTCGCCTCATTAAGTTGAGGATGCTTTACCGAGCCAGCAATTCCCCTTCGCAAAGTTGCCCAAGCGTTACGGTTTCCACTGATAAAACCCTTGTCAAAAAGATTAAAAGTTCCACCCTTAATGGAATCTCTTATGTTATCGTTAAAAAGCCCGACTCTGCAAAACTGGTAGGAATTCCATTTGTATGCAAGTTTATCCGCAGGCATTGGCGACTCACCGCCTGTCCAACCCTCACCGTACATTAAAATCTGCGGATCGATTTTGTTAAGTTCATCACGAATGATATTAATTGTTTCTATATCATGCAAAGCCATGAGATCAAATCTGAAACCGTCAATCTTATATTCCGTCACCCAGAATTTCAGAGAATCAATCATATATTTCCTCATCATGAAATGATTGCTTGCAGTTTCATTTCCGCAGCCTGAGCCGTTTGAAAAAGTTCCGTCCTGCCATACTCTATGATAGTAATAGGGGAAAGTTTTCTCAAAAGCAGATTCTTCGGTATAATAGGTATGATTAAATACCACATCCATAATTACGCCTATCCCATTTTTATGCAAATTCATAACAAGCTGTTTAAATTCTCTTATTCTGCACTTAGGATCAAACGGATTTGTAGAATATGAACCTTCTAAGCAGTTGAAATTTTGGGAATCGTAACCCCAATTATATTCATTTAATCCAAGTTTTGACTCATCAACCGTAGCATAATCTGCCACAGGTAACAGCTGAACGTGAGTGATTCCTAAATCTTTCAGGTGGTCAAAACAAGTAGGCTCGCCGTCACATTTTGTCATAGGCTCACAAAAACCAAGAAATTTTCCCCTATGCTCAGGAATAATCCCCGAAGTTTCATCTGCTGAAAAATCTCTTACATGACATTCGTAAATAACAGCGTCGCAAGGACTTTTGCACTTTGGTCTTTTAACCTTGTCCCAGCCGTAGGGATTAGTTGTAGAAAAATCTACTACCGCTCCTCTGTTTCCGTTTACTCCGCAAGCCTTTGCGTAAATATCAATGGTTTCATAACGTTCTTTATAATTAAATTCAAATGTATAGGTATAAAAAACTCCGTCGCAGTCATGGAAAAGCTCAACGCACCAAACTCCTTTTTCACGCAATTCCATTGGCAATCTTTCAATAAGATTATCGCCTTCACCGTCAAGATAAAGATTAAGATAAACTGCCGTTGCGAAAGGCGACCATGTTTTAAAAACAGTCTTATCTTCATAAATAGTTACTCCAAGGTCATTCCCTATATAACTGTAATCATGATCAACCTGCTCGTAATTCATTCTATACATCAAAAAACTCCCAGCTTAAAGGATACTTTCACCCAATATGCCGCCTTGCAAAATTTTAGTTTCATATCCTTGTTTTGTGTTCCTAAGCAAATCAGGAGCAAGCCTGATTTTATCCTTTTCAACCAACAGTACAATAGTCGAACCGCCGAATTCAAAATAGCCCTTTTCTTCGCCTTTCTGAACCCGAACGCCTCCCGAAGTGTTTTTGTTGGTAATTTTGCCCACAAGAAGCGCTCCGACCTCCATTTGAATAATATCACCAAACTCTTTTGAGCGTATAATACAGTATTCCCTTGAATTCTCCTTAAATACAGGCATATACTTGTTCACAACAGGATTAACAGTATGCAGAAATCCATTTATGGTTCTGCAACGGCTTTTTACTCCGCTGCATGGATAGCAATAGCGGTGATAATCGTCAACAGACAATCTTATGACGATGGCATATCCACCTGCATAACGCTTTGCAAGCTTTGAATCTCTCAGCAGACTTTCAGTATTATAAACCGAATTTTTAATTACAAATGCATTTGAATTTGTAATCTCATAAGCAGAAACTTTTCCATCGCTTGGAGAAACAAGCATTCTGCTGTCCTTTGTAATAAAACGTCTGCCCGGTTTGATTTTTCTGATGAAAAAGTCATTGAAGGAAGTATACATTCGCTCCTCATAATCGAACATATCAATATTATTACACTCCGCAAATCCGAAAATAAACGGCACAGACGCCTTGCTATTCATCACAACTCTTGCGCATTTTGAGAATATCGGTAAACTAAGAAACTTCATCAAAGCCCTGCCAGCAGCAGATGCATAAGCCGACGCTAAGAACTTGTCCTGACTTGTAGTTTTCTCGTATTCCCTGCCTTGTCTGTCACGATATTTCATTTTGTATTACTCCTTTTATAAAGCTAAATTATATGCTGAACTTTCAGATAACCCAGCAAAATTATAATACCCATAGTAAACAGAACCAAAATTCCCTTAACAGAAAGCTTCTTTACATTAATTTTCAAAACGAAAAGAATTGAAATAAGCAGCATAAAACCGTGAAAAACAAATGGGAAAATATTCTGAGGAATATTATGCTTGCCTAAGAAAAGCAGCGGCAAAATAATTGCAACAGTTGTTACGGGAAGTCCCTGATACGACTTTCTGTTTTCGGTAGTTGTGCGCTGTCTTTCTTCCTCCATAACGTTAAAATAACCAAGTCTTATTACAGCGCCAAGCACAATCATAACTGACGCTAAAAGCTGCAAAGGATAAACCGATTTGTAGCTATAACCAATTACTGCCGGGAAAACTCCAAAGCAGACAAGGTCGCACAAGGAGTCAATCTGAATGCCAAAAACCTTTTCATGATCGGTACGATTTTTCATACTGCGTGCAATTTTTCCGTCGAACAAATCGCATATTCCCGACAAAAGCAGGCACAAATATGCAATAGCTTCATTATGCTCAAAAACCTGAGTAATACCAAAAACGGACGAAATAAGTCCGATATATGTCAGTATTACAGAATAATTATAAAAACCAATCATTTCTATACACCGATCCCTTTATGTATTATTAAGGACGTTTATGTCCGTATTTTTCTTATCTTTTCTAAAATTCAAAATGTGTGCAAACAATGTAACCGCTCCGCTTATTAAAAGCAGTACATAAAAGCTTAAACCTCTGCTTAAAAGCATTGCCGATTTCACAAGAGCAGGAGTAAAAACTGTTTCAAACATTCCGATAAAGCATCCCTCAGTTACTCCCGCAGCACCGGGTAAAGGCAACATTTCCACGGAAATACCTATCATGGTCTGAATAGCAATTATTTCCCAGAAGCCAACTCCCGAAAGCCGAAAAGCCTTGTAAACAATCCATGTTACCGCCAGCAGAAACATTCGCTGAGCAAAAGTAATAATGGTAATATTTATCACCGAATGAATATTCTGCCTCATATACTCGGTACCCTGAATATAATTGTCACAAACTCGTGTAATCTTATTTACAAACTTTTCATTGGTTTTCTCCTTGACAATTTTCCAGCAGGTAAGACGGTTTACTGCCTTAATACCGATTTTTCTTGCCCAAAGAGGTTTTATACAAACAAAAACAAGCAGCAGTACATAGGCAATGTTAATGCCAAAACCCACCAACAACAGCCACATAAGCTTGCCCACATGCTCTTTAACAAAACTGTACTTAATTATAAAAAGCGCAACGCCTAAAATTACTTGCACAGCCTTATAAACAATAGTAATAACAAGCATTATCAGGGACGAATATCCGATTTTAATGCCGTCTTTTTTCATGTAATACATTTGTGCAGGCTGTCCTCCCGAAGAAGACGGAGTAATACATCCGAAAAAAAATCCTACAAAAGAATATTTCAAACACCGTCTGAACGGAATTTGTTCCTTAAAAAGGAACAACATATACTTTATAATTACAGATTCGGACGATACAAAAAATAATACTAAAAGTACTCCCACTCCCAGCCATATTTTATCAGCCTTTTTCAGCTCGCTGATTATTTCAGACGGTTCCTGCCCATAAAAAAGAATTCTCAAAGTCAGCCAGCCTATAAGTGCTATAAAAACTACGTTTAAAATATATTTAATGTTTTTCTTTAATATTTCTTTCACTTTAATCATCTCGCTATCAGGAATTTCTTTTGTTCTTTGTCTTTATTAATGAGCCAATCCCAAATAGCAAAGATTTATTACAATCTGCAAAACAGTAAAGCGGATAACCACCTGTGTGTCAGACCAACCCTTATTCTTTCTCATATGGTCATGAATAGGGGTACGTATACCCTCCATAAAATTCTTGATTTTAAGAAATCTTCTGAAAGAAAGTTTAAGAAGTCCAAGACCGCCGTCAATAATAATAACAAATGCAAGAGGAATAAATGCAATCGGACAACCGCTTTTCAGGAACATAATTGCAAGGAATACACCCAATGCCCTTGAACCTGCGTCACCCATAAGCATCTGGCTTGGTGAACAGTTGAACCAAAGGTAACCAAGCAAAGTGCCTGCCATTGCCAAAACCATAATCGAATCTTTATTAGTGGACAAGGATAAAAGAGAAAATGTTGTTACCAGTACAAGAGAACTGCAAAGCCCGTCCACACCGTCGGTACAGTTTGTAACATTAATAGCCGTCCACACAAGAACCGCTCCCAGAATTACAAACAAAACAGGATTTATAGTAAGACTATGCACCCCAAAAAGAGGCATTTTTATAGTAGAACCATTATAATGATAATATACAAAGGAGCTTCCCAAAGCAATTACAAGGTCAATCAGACCTTTTTTAAGATTGCCCCAGGGAGTTTCAGCAGCATCGTCAAAATATCCGCTGAGCATTGCTCCATAAATAAATATCAGATAAAGCAGATTTTCCACGCTTAACGGATAAAACAACGCAATACTCAATGTAAATGTTGTAATAAAAAGCAGACCCGCTCCTCTCGGCTTGCCCTCTGAAAGTGCACCGTTTACAGCAAATGCCCTGCCCTGATCTTTCGGAAGAATTTTCTTGAAGTATTTCAGTACAAAAAATGAAAGCAAAAACGCTGTAATCAATACCGCAAAGGTCATTAGTCCGGTCATTTTTAAGTTCATGCCCAATTTATTCAATATGTTGTATAGCATTAATCATCGTCCTTTTCTGAATGTTAGTAACAAAAATTATTCGTTGCTCTGATTTTCAACGCCATATTCCTTATTTCTGTTCTTTATAAGCTTCTGAGTATGCTTTGCGTGTCTTTTCATAACGATTTTCTCGCAAAGGTCAACAATCTTTTTCATAAACGGCTTGAATATATAGAAAAACTCTCCTGCATAGGTTACTACCTCGCCGTTAAAGCCTTTTTTGAACTTGTAAACACCGTAGTTCGGGTGTGTTTCGTCCTTATAGAAAGGAATACCTTGAAAATCATAAATAAAGTTATTATTTTCCAAAGCCCAGTTGATCATAGTCCACTGCATCAAATAATTCGGATAAAGATTTCTATGATGATTAGCAGACGCACCATACACATAACAAGTTTTTCCTGCATACTGAGTAGTTACCGCACCCGAAAGCGGAATAGGCTCCTGACCTTCTTCCTCGTAGTAGCACATAAACAAACGGCAATGCTCAGGACCAAGACCATTAAGCATTTTAACAAAATATTCCTTTGAACGAATGGAAAATCCGTCACGAATACCGGTAGCCTCCATAATCGGATAGAAATCGTCAACAGCCTCAGGACCGCAAACCTTGCATACAACGCCCTTTCTGCCTGCTTTTCTGATTCTGTTTCTCCAATCAGCCTTAAAAGTAGCCATTACCTCGTCAGGAGTTTTGCCCTCGATATTTCTGAGCATATAGTTATTTCTAGCCTGAATTGTGCTAAGCTCAGGGGCGTCCTCAATATAGGAAAATCCCATGCTCTTTATAAGCTCGATACACTCTCTGTCACCTTCCTCAAAGCAAGGGTCCCACATAAACTGATATGCCTTATATTTCTTGGCAAGAACCTTAATGCCCTCAAACAAATCAGTCATAACCGACTTGTCCGTCCAGTCGCATACAGGACCGTGAGGAGCATATAAAAATGTACAGCCCAAAATCGGGATTTTCTTTATTAGAATCAAACAAGTTCCCTGAATTTCTCCATTTTTATCTCTGGAAATAACAGCATCCCAGCCCCAGTTATCTTTAACCTTCGGCCAACGCAATGACTGCATAAAATTTCCGTATCTGCTATTTTTTGCAAAATTCTCAAATTCTTCGAGCATTTTTTTGTCCGATTTATTTATAATCTCCATAATTATGTACCTCTCTAAAAAATAATCATATAAATTATATTATAACTTAATCAGAGAGAAAAATCAATACATAACAGAAAAAAATAAGAAAAATCACACAAATATATTT
This sequence comes from Hominimerdicola sp., assembly GCA_051882035.1. Taxonomy (GTDB): domain Bacteria; phylum Bacillota; class Clostridia; order Oscillospirales; family Ruminococcaceae; genus Hominimerdicola. Next base: position 6,305 of record JBJERA010000303.1, on the reverse strand, counting down.
TTATTTATATCCAAATCATTGCTCAAATAGTTTTACAAGACTTTTTCCTATAAGTTCTCCCGTATACTGCACCTGCTCAATAGAATTTCCATGACTACCCACCTCAATCAGCAAAGAACCTGTGGTCAAGTCCTGATTGTAAAATCTGTAATCAAACAAAACCGGTCTTGTAATCCCTTCCCAATCACTTTCAAACTGCGACTGCAAAAGGGACGCAAACCTGAAATTCTGCAAGTAATTCGGCATATTCATTGTTCCGTCGTCACAGCCCGAAATAATCATAATCTGAGCTGCCTCTTTTCCGTCGATTTCCGTTACGGGAGCAAGTCGTGTCCCATCCTCACGCTCGATACCGTCCCTATGTATATCAAGACATATTTTTATGGAAGGATATTCCTCTAAAATTTGCAAAACCGTTTCTCTGCTTGACTCGTAAGAACCATTATAACTTGGATAATCATGCACCATTGTGTCGTGAATATAGGCAATCCCCGCCTCGTCAAGCTGTTGGCAAATTCTATCTCCAACCGAAACTATATTCATTGTTCTGTCTGTGCTTTTGCAGGTGAAATCCAAGTCATAGTAATCCCTTGCATAAGGCTCAAAGCTTTCAGTTGCATGAGTGTGATAAATCAGAATCTGCGGTTCATCAGAATTTTTATCAAGCTGAAATTCTATGGATTTCTGACTTTCTTCGTAAAGCTCAGTATTAGTAAAACTTGTGCAATTTCTTACCTGACCGCCGTTATCTAAATCAAAATACTGCTCGCCCTGGTAATAACCATAAGTATAGTTTTCTATTACTCCGTCGTTATCATCAATATTTTCTGGATACGGAATAGCGTTCAGAACCTCGTCTGAGGGCAATGGACTGGGTATTTCGCTTGATTCAGAAGGGATTTCAATTTCCTCCTGAGCCATGTCAATATCCCAAAGACTGCTCTTATATGCGGATTTTGCCGCAATACTGTCATTTTGAGAATAGGTTTCGGAAGATTTATTTTCGTTTTTCAGGTTTTCAAATTGTCCCATTGTCAAATCTGCACAGACCGCTGCAATCTTGTTTAAATGCACCGAAGCAAATCCATATCCCCAAATACTCAGAGGCAGAATAAAAACAGCACATATTACGGCAACCGAACGCAGACAAATTTTTTTTAGTTCCATAGCTTACAACTCCTTTGTTAATTTCTATTCAGGACTGACTTAAACTATTCCCAACAGCAACAAACAGGAAATTCAAGCATATAATATAAAAATGTTATGATTGGAGGAATAAGCATGGACTATCTTATTTTAGTTGACCGATTCAATCCTCTGCCAAATGGATTTGAAAACAATATACAATTTACGGAAATCGGAGGAAAGCTTTTTGAAAAGCAAGCAGGAGAACGTCTTGCAATACTTATGAAAGATGCAGAAAATGACGGACTTCCTTTGTCAATAATTTCAGGCTATCGTTGCGAGGAATATCAGCAGATGCTTTGGGAACGGAGCATTTCCACTCTCATGTGGAGCGGACTAAGTTTCGATGAAGCCATGGAGGAAACAGCCAAAACTCTTGCTCTGCCACGTTCAAGCGAACATAATACGGGGCTTGCTGTTGACTTCGGCTGTATTGGCGACGATGACGTTTCCGATGATTTTTACCGCACGGGGCAGTCGAAATGGCTCTCCAAAAACGCCTCACGATACGGATTTATTCTGCGTTACCCAAGATTAAAAGAACATATTACAGGAATAAGCTTTGAACCGTGGCATTATCGCTATGTAGGCACGGAATCTGCGGAAATTATACACAAAAGCGGTATTTGTTTGGAAGAATTTCTGCATTTTTATTCTGAAAAATACATTTAATTGTACAAAAAATCATTGACATATACCATTATATGTTGTATAATTTCTATAAGGAAAGCCAAAAACTATCCTGAAAGAGATTATCTAAAAGAAAGGACGTATTAAAATGTCAAAAAAATCAAATTACTCGCAGAAAAAATCATTCTGGGCATTAATGGGCACGCTTATTCTGGTTGTAGCCTCAACTGCTTTATTTGTATATAAATACTTTGAAGAAAAGGCTCATTATGAGAAATGGAAAGATTATGACGAATGCGGAATTTAAATAATAAATTTTTTAAACAAAAAAGTATTATAACCAGAAAGACGGACAAAAATGTTTGCCCGTCTTTCTTTATGTATAAAAAGCAAAAAGGCAGCCTACCGACTGCCCTTTGCTTGTGTAAAAATTTTGGAGAGGATGAAACGAGCTAAGAGTTAAATATTCTTAGTGTTACATTCTTTTTTCTTTCTCTGTTCTACAAGTAATATTATATATCTAAATATAATTAACTTCAACAACAGACCTATTACATATTACTACGAAAAAGTTACAAATGATTTCAAATTGTAACTTAAATAATTTCGGCATTTAACAAATTGTTTTGTAACTGTCAGTAAAATGATATATTAATATTCCGCACCGTATTCTGCTCTATAAGCCTTCATGCTTTCGAGATATTCTTTACCCTCGACAATTCCATTTTCTATTGTGTCGATAATATCGTTGATATTAACAATGGAATAAACCTTTACACCGAAGTCCTTATAAGCTTGCTGAACAGCTGAAAGCTCGGTTTCAAGAGCCTTTTCCATTCTGTCAACAGTAATAACCATTGCTGTTACGTCAACATCAGCGGCAGATTTAAGCTTAGGCATGGACTCTTTAAGCGCCTTTCCCGAAGTCATAACGTCGTCAATAATGATAACTTTTTCGTTGTCAGAAAGCTTTTTGCCTACGAACATACCGCCCTCGCCATGATCCTTAGCCTCTTTTCTGTCAAAACAGTATGAAACGTCAATACCATACTTATTACTAAGAGCAATAACCGCTGAAACTGCAAGAGGAATACCCTTGTAAGCAGGACCGAAAAGAGTTTCAACAGGAATTTTGTTATCGGCAATACAGTCAGCATAAAATTCACCAAGTCTTGCAAGCTGAGCGCCTGTCTTGTAATTTCCGCAGTTAATAAAGTATGGGGCTTTTCTTCCGCTTTTCAAAGTAAAATCACCGAAAGTAAGCACTCCGCTGTCAACCATAAATTTAATAAATTCTTCCTTGTAAGTCATAAAAACACCCTTTCGCTAATAGACATATTAATAATATTATACCATAATTCCGCTCTCATTTCAAGTATTTTGTGTTAAGTGAGCAATACCTTTCGATATAAATTAACTTTCCCAGTTGACGAAAAATAAATAAAGTGCTATAATATTATTTGAATTTACGGGAAAATAAATATAGGCAATACCGCATAACTATTGTGTGCGTATAACGCAGAAAATTTTTCGTCAGATTGTATAGAAACGACGCAGGAATACCAATTTTCAGAATGAAAATTTGCGTATATTCAAGGAGTTTCTGTGCAAGATGACGGAAAATTGGCAAGTTAGACGTGCACAAAGCCGTTAGGCGGTAGTTGTGCGGTGTTGCCTATAAGAATAATTTTGTTTTGAAAGGATTGTAAATGATGCTCAGACTTGAAAATATAAAATGGGATCTCGATAACGGCAGAGGTATCCTTAACGATGTCTGTCTTGAAATTCCAAAGGGCAAGCTTGTGGTCGTTACTGGCCCCAACGGCGGCGGTAAAACTACTCTTGCTAAAGTTATTGCAGGACTTGTTATCCCTGACAGCGGAAAGATTTTTCTTGACGGCGAGGATATTACTTCACTGGATATTACTGAAAGAGCTAAAAAAGGCATAAGCTATGCTTTTCAGCAGCCTGTAAGATTTAAAGGACTAACTGTAAGAGATTTGCTTGAACTTGCAGCAGGCGAAGAAATTCCTGAAAATGAACTTTGCAATATTCTAGGCAAGGTTGGTCTTTGCACTCATGATTATATTGACAGAGAGGTAAACGCTTCCCTTTCAGGCGGTGAGATTAAGCGTATTGAAATTGCCACCGTTCTAGCAAGAAATACCAAACTTTCTATTTTTGACGAGCCTGAGGCAGGTATCGACCTTTGGAGTTTTTCGGGTCTTGTGGACGTTTTCAAGGAAATGAAGAATAAAATCGACGGAACTCTTCTTGTTATTTCTCATCAGGAAAGAATTTTGGAAATTGCCGATGAAATCGTAGTTATTGCAAACGGAAAAGTCAGAACTTCGGGAACTGCGGAAGTAATTCTTCCTCAGCTTTTGTCGGGCGAAAAGGCTCGCTGCTGTGAAAGGAGTTGTTAATTTTGAATAGTGTTACAGAAGAACTTTTGAAAATTGTATCCGAGTATGACGGTTCTTTCAAGGGGGCATATAATATTCGTGAAAACGGAGAATGTGCAGGCAGACAGTCATCGGAAAATATAAAAATTGAATCTAAAAGTGACGCTCCAGGACTTGTTATTACTATTAAGCCTTATACAAAAGGTGAAAAAGTATTTATTCCAGCCTGTGTTACTAAGGGCGGAATTGACGACCTTGTTTACAATGATTTTTATGTAGGCGAGGGTGCAGACGTTGTTATTGTTGCCGGCTGCGGAGTTCACAACTCTGAGGACGAAGAGGCAAGGCATAACGGTATTCATAGATTTTTTATCGAAAAGAATGCCAATGTTGTTTATGAAGAAAAGCACATTGGTACAGGTAATGGAAAAGGCGTCAGAAAAATAGACCCTGTTACTGATATTACAATGGGGGAAGGCTCCAAGCTGACAATGGACACAGTTCAGTTAAGCGGAGTTGATTTCACCACAAGAGTTACCAGAGCCGTTCTTGACAAAAACGCAAAGCTTATTATAAGAGAGCGTTTGATGACTGACGGAAATGAGCAGGCTAAAACCGATTTTGAGGTTGCTCTTAAAGGTGAGGACAGCGGAGTTGACCTGATATCACGTTCTGTTGCCAAAGGCAATTCATTCCAGCAGTATCGTTCGGTTATCAAGGGTGAAAACAGATGTACGGGACATTCCGAATGTGATGCCATTCTTGTTGGCAACGGAAAGGTTTCTGCGGCTCCTGAGCTTGTTGCAGAAAATTGCGATGCTGAACTTATCCATGAGGCGGCAATCGGAAAAATTGCAGGCGAACAAATTTTAAAGCTGAGAACTCTCGGACTTACTGAGGAAGAGGCTGAACAGAAAATTATTTCCGGTTTTCTTAAATAAATACAAAAATGGCGGGCAATGCTTTTTTACATTGTCCGCCTTATTTTATACTTTATTTCAATTCAACAACGGTAACTCCGTCCTCGCCTTCACCAAAAATTCCCGGACGATATGATTTTACCGATGGGTGACGTTTAAGATGACTTCTGATTGCATTTTTCAAAACTCCCGTACCTCTGCCATGAATAATTGTAACAATCCCCACGCCCGACATAACGGCATTGTCAATAAACTGATCAACCTCATGAACTCCCTCGTCGGAGGCATATCCTCTGATGTCAACCTCCGTTGAAACACGCCTTGTCATTCGGCTTTCAACACCCTTAGTCGAAATATTTGAACCCTTAGGTTTATTCTTTTTAGGCTGTTTTTGTGGTTGTTCTTTTTCAATCAGCCGTAGTTTTTTGACATCAATTTTCGTTTTCATAATTCCTGCCTGAATAAAGCACATTCCGTTGCTGTCAGGCGGAGTAACCACAATCGCCTTGCGGTTTGTATCCGTATTCAACACGCTGTCGCCTTTTTTCAGCGGTCTTGGCAGAACATACCCGTCATCACGACTCTCAGAAACAGGATTTGCCTCCAAATAAAGCTTATTCATCACCGACTTCTGCTTATGACGAGCGTCAATAGCTTTCTTTGCAAAATCAGGATTTTCCTTTTCTTTTCTCAGCTTATCAAGCTCGTCAACCAAAGCCTGAGACTCACGCTGAACTCTCTTGACAATTTCCTGAGATTCACGTCTTGCTCTTTCAAGCTCAGCCTCTTTCTGCTCGTAAAGCTTTTCACGCTGAATTTCCAACTCTTTTTTAAGACTTTCAGCTTCGGCACGATATTTTTCAGCCTCTTTGTTATTTTCTTCAAGCTGTATTCTTGCTTTCTCCAAATCGTCAATGATTTTTTCAAACTTTCTGTTTTCTTCTGAAATCAAACTTTCAGCATATTTAATAATGTCATCATCAATTCCCAGCTTTTGAGAAATCGCAAATGCGTTTGACTTACCTGGAGAACCGATAATAAGCTTATAAGTCGGCTGTAAGGTTCTTACATCAAATTCGCAGGAAGCATTTTCTACATCGTCCGTATCAAGAGCGTACATTTTTATTTCCTGATAATGTGTAGTAGTAACCAAAGTTGCACCGAA